>CALKIX010000084.1 GCA_937995665.1 uncultured Hellea sp.
AAGATAAGATCAGCCTCTTTAAAGCCTCTATAGTTGGCTCTGTAAGCCAGTTTTTTGCGTCGAATATCCATTATGCGCGTTCTTTATCCATATTCGCACGCAGTGTCACTTGCGGATATAGCGCTTTTAGCATTATTTACGCCCATGACAGGACGTCCAGCAGAGCTAAATCCGTTTTTTACGCAAACGACCACGCTGAAGGGCGTAGGTCCGCGCGTCGCTGAGGCCTTGGGCCGGGCTATGGGGAAACGAATTAAGGATTTACTGCTGACCCCGCCTACGGGCCTGATTGACAGAAGCTACCGACCTAAAATTGCGGACGCAAAAACCGATGAAATTGCGACATTTTCAGTGACGGTGGGGCGGCACATGGAGCCAAGCAACCGCAACCGCCCTTACCGCATTCGCGTCTTTGACGAGACGGGGGATATGACGCTGACCTTTTTCAAGGCACGGGCGGATTACCTCAAGCGTGTCCTCCCAGAAGGCACACAGCGAATTATATCAGGCAAAACGGAAGTCTTTAATGCCGAGCTACAGATGACGCACCCTGACTATATGCTCGCGCCCGAAAACGCCGCGGATATGCGCCTTTACGAAACGCTCTACCCGCTGAGCGCTGGATTGTCGCAAAAAGTGGCGGGCAAAGCGGTGATGGGGGCCTTGCAAAAAATCCCGACTTTGCCTGAATGGCTCGACACAGCCATGGCCACGCAGCAAGACTGGCCGAGCTTCCATGAAGCCGTCCTGCGTCTGCATGCGCCAGAGCACCCCATGGACGTCAAAGTCGACGCCCCGCCGCGCCGTAGGCTGGCCTATGATGAGCTATTCGCTAAGCAGCTTGCCATGGCGCTTATTCGTGAAAATACACGGCGCGCGAAAGGCCGTGTTCTTAAGGCCAAAGGGCAATATGTCGAAGATGTGCTAAAGGCGGCTCCGTTTCAGCCAACAGGGGCTCAAAGTAAGGCCTTTAATGAAATAAGCGAAGATATGACCTCGCCTTACCGTATGGCGCGATTGCTTCAAGGTGATGTCGGGGCGGGTAAGACATTCGTCGCCGCCATGGCCTGCGCTCAGGCCTGCGAAGCGGGGGCGCAAGTGGCGCTTATGGCACCAACGGAAATCCTCGCCCGTCAGCACGCCAAAACCCTCAAAGCCATGCTCGAACCCGCAGGCCTTACTGTAGAAGCGATCACAGGACGCGATAAAGGCCGCCCGCGAGAGGCGCTCGCTACAGGCCTTTCCGAAGGCTATATTGATGTCGCCATTGGTACACACGCTTTGTTCCAAGATGGTGTGGAGTTTAAAGATTTGGGTTTGGTTATCATTGACGAACAACATCGCTTTGGCGTGCATGACCGCTTAAAGCTGACGGAAAAGGGGCGTAATCCAGATTTGCTCGTTATGACGGCGACGCCTATTCCCCGCACGCTCGCCCTCACCGCTTATGGGGATTTGGATGTCTCTATATTAGACGAGAAACCCGCAGGGCGTAAACCCATTGAGACTCGCATTCTCCCGTTGCAACGTCTGGACGATGTCATTGACGGTATTGGACGTATTATTGAAAAGGGAGATCAGGTCTATTGGGTTTGCCCCCTTGTTGAGGATAGTGAACTGATTGATCTCTCATCTGTTGAGGATAGGCACCGCCAGCTGACAGCTATCTTTGGGGAACGCGTCGGGCTGCTTCATGGGCGGCTAAGCGCACAAGAAAAGGATGAAATCTCAAACGCCTTTAAGGCGGAGCAATATGATATTCTGGTCGCAACAACCGTTATCGAGGTGGGCGTAGATACGCCCAATGCGACCATAATGGTGATTGAACACGCCGAGCGCTTCGGGCTCGCGCAGCTACATCAACTACGCGGGCGTGTCGGGCGCGGTGATAAGGCCTCGAGCTGTTTATTGCTTTACAAAGGCCCGCTTTCGGTGAACGGCAAAGCACGGCTGGAAATTATGCGGCAATCGGAAGACGGGTTCTTAATTGCAGAAAAAGACTGGGAGCTTCGCGGCTCGGGTGATTTACTCGGGGCGCGCCAAAGCGGCTTGCCAGCTTATAAGCTCGCGGATTTAGATAAGCATAAAGCGCTTCTGGAAACAGCATCTCAAGATGCGCGATTGCTGGCTCAAATGGATCCCGCGTTAGAAACGCCGCGCGGCCAAGCGGCCCGATACCTGCTTTATCTATTCGAGCAAGATTTTGGCATTGCCTTGATGCGGGCTGGCTAAAGTTTTTTCAGCTTATCAAATTCAGGGTCATCGCCTGCAGGTAGCTCATTGGATGTGACCATGCCGCCAGAGATAATCATCTTAGCGCCTTCCTCTGGTGTCATATCTAATATTTTCACATCTTCTTCTTTGACAAAGAGCAAAAACCCAGAGGTTGGGTTAGGTGTCGTCGGCACAAAGACACAGAGATAGCCATCAGGCAAAACATCGGCAGGTGCTCCCGCAAGATCTGCCGTCACAAAGCCAATCGCATATAGCCCCTTACGCGGATATTCGATTAAGCACACATCTCTAAAAGCGCGGTCTTTCTGATTAGCTATCGTCGTCACGATTTGCTTGATGGAATTATAGACAGGCGCAACGACTGGCACGCGCGCAAAAAGCCGCTCACCCGCCCGAATAACCGAGTTTCCGATAAAGTTGGAGGCTAAGACCCCTAAAAAAATAAGAGAAATAACTGAAATGAGAAGGCCTAAACCTGGTATATCAAATCCAATAT
>CALKIX010000085.1 GCA_937995665.1 uncultured Hellea sp.
ATGCTTGTCATTTATGACGCTCTGCTAATGGCTAGGGTGGGGGGGCAAAGTGAACGGCGATTATCCAGAACTTAGACATACAATGTCATTGCCCTATCTGGCAATACAGATTGAAGCACTTGAAAGCTATGGCTTCCCTAAAAGCAAAGCCCTAGGCATATTGGGTATTAATCCCGCTCGCCTGAATGAGGCGCAAAGACGTATCGATGTAAAATCTGTTGAATCTTTATTCGAATCCGCAGAGGCGCATTTAGGCGATCCGCACATTGGCCTTCGTATTGGCCTTAAATTTCGTATTCCAACATTTGGGCAGACAGGCGCAATTTATGCCTATTGCAATAATATTAAGCATGTCATTGAAGTCAATAGCCGTTATCAACGCCTCGCCATAGATGTTGGTGATATTTCCTATTGCCAAGAAAAAGACGGCAAAGAGCAAAGACACTTCCTACAGCTCACCCCCTATTATGAAGGGCCGGCTTATTACAAGCATATCTATGGCATGATAGCAGGCGCTTATATTAGCGCCTTTCAATGGTTAGGCTGGAGTGCTGGAAAAGATGTAAAATCGGCTTACTTCCCATGGCCTCAACCCAAAGACATGACGATATATGATGAAATATATAATTGTGGGGTCTTTTTTTCCCAGCCACAAATGCGCGTTGAATTTCACCCTGAATGTATAGATATGCAGCTTAGCATGGCGAACCCCGAAAAATTAGCTCAAGCCTCGTCTATTCTCGAGGGCTTATTACAGTCTTCATCAGCCTCTGAAAGCTTCCAGCAAGCCGTAGAAATGACAATACGGACAGCCCTAGGCCTAGGCGTTATTAGTCATGGAACTTTAGCCAAGCGGATGAATATGAGCGAGCGCGAATTACGCCAAAAGCTTAAAAAAGAAGGCCTTAGCTATCGTCATATGCTTGATGATGTCCGCAAAGAGCTCTTCCAAGAAATGTTCAGTACTGCGGCGAATTTCTCAGCAATCTCTCAAGAGCTCGGCTATAATGATCAGGCCGCCTTTAACCGTGCGTTCAAGCGCTGGTATGGTATGTCGCCCACCGCTTATTCAAAAGCCCAAAGTAAAACTTAGGCTTAATGCCCTCTTCACACTCATTACTATGACATTTACCTTGCTTCTTTGCAGGGACTTAAGACCCTTTTGCTATTCTACGCTCATCTAAGAGGCCAAAAGGCCCGGAAAGACATGGTGAATGGAGAGTAAGTTGGCGCCTTATATAAACACTGCAGAAGATAACCGGCCAGCCGGACGTTTGGTTCCTGTCTTTGCTGCCAGCGATATAGATGGCCAGCTTGAGCTGGCCTTGGCACTCGGCCGCAAAGCGGCTTCTTACGGCGAAACTGTCCTTATGCTCGATTGTCAAAATGGCGCCCTGATGGATGCTGCGGGCATTATATACAATAAGACGCTTTATGATGTCCTTTATAATGACGCCGATTTGCGTGATGTAAAATATGTCACCTCCAATGAACATTTCACCGCCGCCGCAGCTGGGGATGCCGACCTTGATACCGCTTTAGGCAGCCTTGCCGCACTTTCACTCTCATATGACTGGGTCTTTGCCGTACCGCCATCAGGCTGTACGCCCGCTCATGTGCGCTTAGCCGCCGCCGCAGATATCAGCCTTTTAACCTATGATACGCAGGGTGATCGGTTTATGCGGGCGTATTGGATGATCGAAGCCGTACGCCGGCGCGCGCCAAAATTTGACCCTATGCTTCTGTCTATGGGGCCGCGCCATGACGCCGTTGAAACGACCCTCATGCTGACGGATACGGTGCGCGAGCACTTAGGAGCCCCGCCGCCTTATGCGGGACATGGATCTGATGGCCCTATGGCCGCGCGCCTCTTATCCAAGATGAAAGACCAAGCAGAGCGCTCAAAAGTCGCTTAGAAACAGGCTTTAAACTTTCTCTCAAAAAATATGCAGGAAAAGCGCAGGATTTTTGAATTCGGCGCGTTTAATCTGTATACGAGTTGAAAGGAACGACTAATGACCAACTTATTAAAACCCCTATTTTTAGGTACTGCTGGATTATTATGTGCTGGGATTGCAATTGCGAGCCCGCGCGCTGATACCAATAATGATGGCCAAATCACCCAAGCTGAATTTCTTGCTGAAGCGGATGCCCGCTTTAACGGCACAGATACAAATTTTGACGGCCTTCTGACCAAAGAAGAGATCAAAGTCGCCCGCGAAGCCAAACGCGCTGCGCGTAAAGCCAAAATGGACACAGATGGCGACGGCACTGTTAGCAAGGCTGAAAAAAAAGCGGCTAAAGCTGCGATCAAAGAAAAAATGAAGGCGCGTAAGCTCGCTAAGCTGGACACAGATGGTGACGGTACGGTCAGCGAAGCTGAAAAAGATGCTGCCAAGGCCCTGCGCGACGCACGGCACGCTGAGCGCAAGGCTAATAAAGGCGAAAGCACAGGAGACGGCAAAGGTAAAAAAGGCGATAAGCGCGCCCTACGCGGTGATACCAATGATGACGGCGTAATTTCGCGCGCTGAATTTGACACAGCAACCATCGCTTTATTCGAGCGTCTTGACGCCAATGCTGATGGTGTACTCACTGAAGGCGAAGGCCAAAAGCGCCGCGGCAAAAAAGGCGGTAAAAAAGGCGAAAAACGCGGCGATAAATAGACCGTGTTAGCCCCCGTAAAAATTCCCCCTGCGGAAGCGGTCAAAGACCCTGACGCTGATCTCATCTTTGGCCTTAAGGCCGGAGATGAGCGCGCCCTCTCAGGCTTAATGGATCGCCATATGGGCGCAATTTACGGGCTAGCCTTTTATATGCTCGGCGAGCGCATGGCCGCCGAGGATATCGCCCAAACCGTCTTTCTCAAGACCTGGCAACAGGCGCAAGACTGGGAGCCGGGGCGGGCCAAGCTTTTAACATGGATGCAGCGGGTGACAAAAAATGCCTGTCTGGACGCCCTGAAAAAGAAAAAGCCTATCTACACAGATCAGGTTCCAGAGGTTCAAGATACGGGCAATACGCCTTTTGATGACCTCTCGCAAAGTGATACGGCAAATGCCGTTGCACGGGCCATGGCCCGCCTCGCCCCTAACCAAAGGGCTGCGCTCACCTTGTCCTATTACCAAGGTGTTTCCCAGCGCGAGGGCGCTCAGATTATGAATATATCTGAAAGCGCCTATGAAAGTCTTTTGGTTAGGGCGCGCAAGGCGATGAAAAAACATTTGAACATGGAGCGGGTTTAAAATGACAAAGGATATGAAAATGAGTGATGCTGAACTCGGTAAAGCCCTCGCGGCCTACCAAGCCCCTGCGCCAAGCGATTTGCTAAAAGCGCGCATCTTAAAAGCAGCCCAGCAAGAGCGCCAAGGCGTGCCGGCGCAAACCGCCCAGCCCAGCTTTGTCCGCCGCTTTGCCCCCATGGCGGCCACAGTTCTCGCCATCTGCGCCATTGGATTTACAGCGATACAGCAAAACAGCTTGGGCGCCGACCCCGAAGCCGCCGCATGGCAAGAAGCCGCCTTGGATTTGGGCATGGATGATATCTATGCATGGGTTGAAGAGACGCCTTAGTGCGGGGGCACTCGATGCGAATAGCTGCTGCATGAGCGCCTTATTTTGGGCTGCGGGTTTAAGCCACTCGCAAAAATGCCCCGCCCTACTCCGCTTCAATAATCTTAATCACGATACGGCCTGCGCCTATATCTACCTTTGGCGTGGCTACTTTCGTGAAGGGATGGAAGAAGCTGGCGCTGTCTTGGGGTTTTATTTCAAGCATATCGCCGGCGCCAAATTCATGCACGGCAATGACTTTGCCCATGCGCCTGCCGTCCGTGGTTTTCACGTCTAGCCCGACGAGGTCGGTGAAGTAAAACTCATCTTCTTCGGGCTCAGGCAGAGCGCTGCGCAGCACATAGACTTTTATGGATTTAAGCGCTTCGGCATCCTCGCGGGTTGAAACCTCTTTGGCGCGCACAGCCAGCGCGTCTTTGACGGGGCGGTGGCTGGTGGGGGTTAGGATAACCGCGCCCGCTTCATCCAAAAGCGGGCCGTAAGCCACGCAGTCCTGCGGTTTTTGCGTAAAGCTTTTCAGCTTCACCTCACCCTTAACGCCAAAGGCACCTGCAATGGCGCCTACGCATATCATTTTATCCATGCTCATCATTCGCCAATATGAAAAAACACGCGCCCTGTCATCTTAAAAGACCAAAAAAAGACCGCCCTCCTTTCGAAGAGCGGTCTCTTTAAAAAGTTTGTGGGCTTGGATTAAAGCGCAGCTTTGATCGCCTCGACCAAATCTGTCTTCTCCCAGCTAAAGCCGCCATCACTATCAGGCGTACGGCCAAAGTGACCATAGGCCGCTGTGCGTGCATAGATTGGCTGGTTTAGGGCCAAATGCGTGCGGATGCCGCGCGGTGTTAGGCTCATAAGCTTAGGCATAACGGCTTCTAGGCGCTCGGCAAGGGCTGCATGCTCAGGGGCAAGCTCTACATAGACAGAGGTCGGCTCGGCCACACCAATCGCGTATGAGAGCTGGATGTTACACCAATCAACAAGGCCTGAAGCGACAACATTTTTCGCCAAGTAACGCGAGGCGTAAGCAGCCGAGCGGTCAACTTTCGTTGGATCTTTACCAGAGAAAGCGCCGCCGCCATGAGGGGCCATGCCGCCATAAGTATCAACGATGATTTTACGGCCCGTCAGGCCTGCATCACCGTCTGGCCCACCAATCACAAAGTTACCCGTGGGGTTGATGTGAAAAACAGTATCTTTGGTAATCCAGCCTTTGGGCAGTGTCTCTTCAATATAGGGCTTCACAATGTCAGATATATCGGCCGGGGTTAGCCCGTCTTTATGCTGCGTTGACAAAACAATCGCAGAAGCTTCGACAGGCTTGCCGTTTTCATAACGGATAGACACTTGCGATTTTGCATCGGGCTCAAGACCCTTAGCTTCGCCTGAATGGCGAAGCTGTGCAAGGCGCTCGAGAATTTTGTGGCTGTAATAAATCGGGGCTGGCATAAGGGCGTCTGGCACCTCATTAGAGGCATATCCAAACATAATCCCCTGATCGCCCGCGCCTTCTTCCTTATGCGTGCCAGTGCCCTCGTCAACACCGGCCGCAATATCAACGGATTGCGCGTGCAAAAGAACATCAACATCAGCATGGGCGTGGTGGAAACCAGATTGCTCATATCCAATATCTTTAATGGCGGCGCGCGCCACGGCTTCAATGTCATCTTTAGAGACATCCTTGCCGCGCGTCTCGCCCGCAATCACAACTTTATTGGTTGTTGTCAGCGTTTCAGCGGCCACGCGAACGTCCCAAGGGCTCATGCCTGCCGCGACTGATTTACGGAAATAAAGATCAACGATTTCATCTGAAATACGGTCAGACACTTTATCCGGATGACCTTCAGAAACAGATTCCGAGGTAAAGTAATAAGTTTGACGGCTCATTGTGGCCTCCTAGTAACGATAATGTTCTGGCTTATAAGGGCCAGACTGCGCAACGCCGATATAATCAGCTTGCTCTTTGCTCATCTCAGTCAGCTTCACGCCGATTTTTTCAAGATGCAAGCGAGCCACTTTTTCGTCCAAATGCTTAGGCAGCATATAAACCTTATTCTCATATTTCCTCGTTTTCGCGTGTGCGTCTTCCCAAAGCTCGATTTGTGCGAGCACTTGGTTTGTGAAAGACGCTGACATCACGAAGGACGGATGCCCGGTTGCATTGCCCAAGTTCAAAAGACGACCCGGAGAGAGCAAGA
>CALKIX010000086.1 GCA_937995665.1 uncultured Hellea sp.
AGCTGCTGAGCGATATCCTCGCGGGTCAGCTCATCGGCGGTGGCGGTAAAGGCGGCCATGCGCGCATTCGGGAAGAGCTCTTTGAGCTGGCCAAGCTGGGCATATTCTGGGCGAAAAGCGGGCCCCCATTTGGAGACGCAATGCGCTTCATCAACCACGAACATAGCCGGGTCCAGCGCGCGCATGGCC
The DNA here is from genome assembly GCA_937995665.1 of uncultured Hellea sp. Taxonomy (GTDB): domain Bacteria; phylum Pseudomonadota; class Alphaproteobacteria; order Caulobacterales; family Maricaulaceae; genus Hellea. Next base: position 190 of record CALKIX010000086.1, read on the forward strand.
GAGAGCATGCGCCCCGTCATCAGGCGCTCTGGCGACATATAAAGCAGCTTCGCGCCGCCATGGGTCACGGATTGCCACTGCGCGATATTTTCCTCGCGCGATTGTCCCGAATGCAGGCAGCCGACCTTAACCCCGTTCATGCGCAAGCCTGCAACTTGGTTATCCATCAGCGCGACGAGAGGCGAGACAACAATGGTCGGGCGATCAAAGAGTAGCGCAGGGACTTGGTAGCAAAGCGATTTGCCCGCCCCCGTCGGCATAACGGCCAGCACGGAGCTGCCGCCCGTGAGCGCATCAATGACCTCGCGCTGGCCCGCGCGAAAGTCCGAGAAGCCGAAAGTATTTTGAAGTATCGAGTCAGCATTTTGCATAAGCCCCTCGCATATGGCGGCGCGGCGCGCCTTGCAAATATAAAAATCGTTATGACAAAAAACATTGCCAATTAGGCCATAATTGCCATAAATATTTTCACCATAATAATGAGAAAGGTCATTATGAGCTTGGAAGGCGCCATCGCTGTTACCCGTTTTGGATTGGGCGCTAAGGACGGCGAGATAAAGCAGGCCAGCCGCGCGCCCAAAGACTGGCTCTTGGGTCAGCTGCGCCCCAATAATTCAAGCCATGCGGCGTTTAAGGACCTTCGCCCCTCTGATGAAATTTATAGTTTTTCGCGTCAATATAAAACCGCCCGAAAAACTATGGACGGTGACGCCCTCACCGCGGCGTCTAGAGTCTATGGCAAAGCGGTGCGCCAGAACTTCAATGCTGAGGTCACAGCGCGTTCCCTTTATGCCGCCCAGACAGATACGCCTTTCCACGAAAGGCTCACGCGCTTTTGGTCAAACCATTTTTCTGTTTCTGCGCGCAACCGGAATACACGGCTCTTCCCCGGCGCCTATGAGCGCGAAGCCATTCGCCCGCATATTTTAGGCAGTTTTTATGAGCTGGCCATCTCGGCCATTTTCCACCCAGCCATGATTATCTTTTTAGATAATGACAGCTCAGTGGGGCCTAATTCAAAGCGCGGGAGAAAAAATAATATTGGCCTGAATGAGAACCTGGCCCGCGAGGCCTTGGAACTACACACGGTCACCCCCGCAGCTGGCTACACGCAAGCTGATGTCACCGAATTTGCCAAAGCGCTGACAGGCTGGCGGATTGCGCGAAAGACGCAGGATAGCCAAAAACAAGGCCAGATCACGTTTCAAGAAAGCTCGCACGAGCCAGGCTCTCGGAGTGTATTAGGTAAGCTCTATGAAGAGAAAGAGGCCAAGCAAGCTTTAGCGATTTTAAAAGACCTTTGCGCACGGCCAGAAACCGCGCAAAATATTTCCCATAAGCTGGCCATGCATTTTGTATCAGATGAGCCGCCAAAAGCGCTTGTGTCCAAGCTAAAGAAAGTCTTTGTAAAAACAGAGGGAGATTTAACCGCCCTTTACACAGCCCTCGTTAATTCTCCGCTGGCATGGGCGCCAAAAGCGCAAAAAATTAAAACGCCTGAAGAGCTGATTATCTCCACCGCGCGTCTTATCGGGCTTGAAAAAGTTATGTCCGAGCGCCCCCGTGATACCTATGACAGCCTCGCCCAAGTTCCCTTTACGGCCCCCACCCCCGAAGGCTGGCCTGACACGGCCAAAGATTGGCTAGGACCTGATGCGCTTATAAAACGTATTGAGTGGGCCAATGAGTTGGCCTCGCGCATGCCTGATATTGACGGGCGTAGCTTTTTAAAAACGGCCCTAGGCAGGCAGTTAAGCCCGCAGACATTGCAAGCCGTCTCGCGCGCAGAAAGCGGGCAACAAGCATTTGCTATGGCGCTGATGAGCCCTGAGTTTCAGAGACGATAGGAACAAATCTTATGAGTGATTTTTCAAGACGACAAACTCTGGGCCTTCTCACTGGCGCCGCTTTTGCGGCGACGCCAAAGATTAGTTTTGCGCAAGGGATAGAGGGCCGCAAATTTATATTTATAATACTGCGCGGTGGGATGGACGGACTTGCCGCGCTTATCCCTGATGATAAAGAGATTGAAGGCATACGCGGGCATATCTTACCGGCGCAAAATGAACGCCTGAATTTAGGCAATGGCTTTCGTCTTCACCCCTCATTCACCGGACTAAAAGACCTTTACGCCGCGGGCGAAGCCGCATTCGTTCATGCCGCCGCCACGCCTTATCGCGAGCGCTCACATTTTGAGGCTCAAGACACGCTGGAAACGATGAGCTTTGCTGGAGCAAAGGAGGGCTGGCTTAACCGCGCCCTTGCAGCCCAAGGCCAAGCAGGCCTCGCCGTAGGGCGCGCAGTTCCGCTTGCGATGAAAGGCCCTGCCCCCGTGACCAATTGGTCACCGCCCCTCTTTAAAGAGGCTCCTGATGACTTACTTATGCGCCTCTCTGGACTCTATGAAAATGATTCGCTTCTGGCCAGCCAGCTTCTTGCAGCTCAAGAGACAAGCGAAATGGGCATGGAAATCAGCCAGCGCAGTGCGCGGAGATTTACCAAAGAATATACAATCGCACTCTCAACACTTGGGGAGCTTATGAGTGTTGATGGCGGGCCTGGAATTGGCATGGTCGGACTGGATGGTTGGGATACGCATAACGGACAAGCTAATCAGCTAATACGCAACTTTACTGCGCTGGATGAGGCTCTTATTGCACTGAAAAACTCGCTCAGCGGCGCATGGGAGAAAAGCTGCGTTGTCATCTGTTCTGAATTTGGCCGTACAGCCGCCGCTAATGGCACACGCGGCACAGATCACGGTACGGGCGGGCTGACTATGCTTTTAGGCGGCGCGGTGAAAGGCGGAAAAATCCACGGCAACTGGCCTGGCGTTAAACCTGCTGCACTCTATAAAGGCCGTGATCTATACCCCGCCAATGATATTACTAGCATTCTAAAAGGCGTGATGCGTGATCATCTGGGCATCAAGCGCCATACGCTTGATACAAAAATATTCCCAAATTCAGGACGCGCTATTAATGGATTGATACGGGTTTAGTCTCAAAAATAAAACAATTCCGACCAATAATATTGATATCTTAGAAATGTTAGAAAATATACATATCCTATAATCATTACCCGCCCACCAATAATTTATATGAAACTTTATGCATATCAGACTTGACCCTTGCGTCATAAAGTGAAACTACGGGAAAATAAAACATACTACAGGAGATGGCGATGCAAGGCCTAATGATGAAGCATGAATTAATGATCAGTGACCTGATTGAGCATGCGGCCAATGTCCATCGCGACCGTGAAATTTATACGCTCAATACAGATATGAGCGAGCATCGTTACACATGGGCCGACTGCGCCGTTCGCGTTCGCAAGCTCGCCAATGCGCTGCTATCTGCAGGTGTTAAAAAAGGTGACCGCGTCGCCACGATTGCGTGGAACAATTATCGGCACATTGAAATTTACTATGCGGTCTCTTCCATTGGCGCGATTGTGCACACGATTAATCCGCGCCTCAAGCCAGAACAAATCATCTGGATGATAAATCATGCTCAAGATAGCTACATGATGTTCGACACAACCTTTGGCCCGCTCATCGAAGGCGTCTCGGCCCACTGTCCGTCTGTGAAAACCTGGATTTGCATGACTGACAAAGCAGGACTGCCAGATTACAAAACCGATGTGCAGGACTATGAAAGCTTCATCAAAGAGGCGTCTGAAACCATAAAGTGGGAACGTTTTGACGAGAACACAGCCTCTGCGCTTTGCTATACCTCAGGCACAACGGGCGATCCTAAAGGCGTACTTTATTCGCACCGCTCCACTATCTTGCACGCCATGATGGGCTGCTCATATGATTCTATTGGCGGGGGGTCGGGTGACAGCATTTTGGCCGTTGTACCCATGTTCCATGTCTGCGCTTGGGGGCTTGTATATTCGGCGGCCATGGTAGGGGCAAAGCTCGTCATGCCTGGCCCGGGCCTAGACGGGGCGAACCTGACCAAAATGATAAACCAAGAAGAGGTCTCGCTGATGGCGGGCGTGCCAACAATTTGGCTAGCTATTTACAACCATGTCAAAGAAACTGGTGGCGGTCTGCCAACAGTGAAAAAAGCGCTAGTGGGCGGCTCTGCCCTGCCCGAGAGCCTGCTCCGCGCCTATGAGCTCGAGCTTGGCATCCCGATGCAGCAAGGCTGGGGCATGACGGAGACATCACCGCTGGGCTCTACATATTGCCCTCACCCAGAGACAGACCTTGATGACTATGAGAGCACCGTAGCAGATAAGCTAAAAGCGGGACGCCGAGTCTATGGCGTCGATATGCGCATAGTGGATGATGAAGGTAATGAACTGCCCCAAGACGGCAAGACAGACGGCCATCTGCATGTGCGGGGCCCATGGGTTTCTAGTGCTTATTTTGGAGATGATGACAATGACGCCTTTACCGATGATGGCTGGTTTGCCACGGGCGATGTGGCCGCACTCCACCCGACGGGCTTCATGGAAATCACAGACCGTTCCAAAGACGTTATAAAATCTGGCGGGGAATGGGTCAGTTCTATCGAAGTTGAAAATGCGGCGGCGGATCACCCCGAAGTCGCTATGGCCGCCTGTATAGGCCTGCCCCATGAAAAATGGCAAGAGCGCCCCTTCCTGATTGTTCAGCCCATGCCCGGCAAGACTCCTGATAAAGACGAGATTATTAAATGTATCACAGCGAAATGTGCAAAATGGTGGGTGCCTGATGCGATTGTCTTCCAAGACACCTTGCCTATCGGCGCAACAGGCAAGATTCTTAAACGCGAGTTAAAGGTCAAATATAAGGAGTTTGACCTGACCAACCCCTCCTAGGGCTTGCCAGCCCCCGCTTTGAACAAACGCCCGCGCTCTGTAACAAACACAACGAGCAGTGTCGCAAAGCCCAGCACCGCAAAGCCCATCAAGAAAGGCGTGACTGTACCGTCATATTGGTCAGCCACCCAATAACCTATCGCGGCGGCAACAGTCGTGCCGATAAAGCCATTGGCCGCATTGGCCGTGCCAGCGCGCTCGCCCATAGGCTCCAAGGACAGGGCCGTAAAATTCGCGCCCAGCATTCCAAAGCAGGCAAAGTTAAGCGCAAATAGCGGATAGAAAATCTCAAAACGTTCACCAAAAATATGCATCAAGATAAGCGAGACTAATGCCAGACCCGTAAAGGCGAAAAGTACCGTATGACTAATCAAGCGCATACCCAGCCGCTCGACAAGGCGCGAGTTGGCATAATTGGCAACAACCAAAGTACCCGCAATGCCTGCAAAGAGCAGCGGGAAACCCTCCTCATAGCCAAAGGTATCCGTGAAAATCTGCTCGGAAGCTGCAAGGAAGGCAAAAAGAGCGCTAAAAATCAGACCACCCGCTAAGATATAACCTAGCGTTACGCGGTCAGCGCAGACAATCCGGTAGCTCTTAAAGGCCGTTTTAAAGTTAAGCGGCATACGGGCTTCGGCTGGTAAAGTTTCCTTAAGGCGTAGTTCCGTCCAAAGCAGGCATATAGCGCCAAAAAGGCCCAAAACGCCAAAGGTCCATTGCCATGAAGAGAAACGTATAATCCCCTCGCCTATTATAGGCGCAAAAATAGGTATCGCCATAAACACTGTCATAATAAGCGACATAATGCGGGCCATACTCCGCCCTTGCGTAATGTCACGTACTATAGAGAGCACAACGACGCGAATACCCGCTGAGGCCACGCCTTGTAGGAAGCGCGCGGCAAGCAAGAACATGAAGCTTTGCGTTGCCATACAGAGAAAGGCAAAAAATATATATGCCAGCAAGCACAGGCGTAGCAGCCCCTTTCGCCCAAAGCGGTCTGTAATGGGACCATAAAAGAGCTGCGGGAAGCCAAAGCCTAAAATATAGGAAAAGAATATAAGCTGCTGATCATTAGGATCGCTTAGCGCATAGTGACCGGCAATATCATCAAAAGCGGGCAACATAATGTCAATCGCTAATGCCATCATACCCATAAGCGAGGCCATCATCGCCACAAATTCCCACATGGGCAGCCCTGAGACTGAGGTGCTGGCTCTATCTTTATGCAATGTCATAATCTTTGATGCCTTCTTAAGTGCCGCGCTATGCGCTTGACGCGCCTATGATGCAAGCCAATTTCGAGCAAATCTAGTAATAGAAAGACTAGCTTTAACGATTCAAAACCATGTTCTTAATCATACTCAAAAATAACAAAACAAAGCCTTTGCGCTTAACCGATAAATAGGGCACAAGTTGTGCTATGAGGATTCTAAGCGCAAGATGCGCCCGCACTCTGCGGCTACTCCTCTACCGCGCCTTTTGGCGCAATACGAAAGTTACTATGCACGCTGCTAACGCACATATTATGTCCCACACGGCTAAGGCCGGGACCGTAGCGCGTGCCGTAAACCTTATACGCACACCTAATTTTAAGCCGACTACTGCGATTTCGCCCGCCAAGCGCCTCCACTGGCGCCATTTGGCCGCGCGCGCTCCGGCTTTTGGAGAACATAATGACAAAAAAAATGCTAATCGACGCCTCCCACCCGGAGGAAACGCGTGTCGTCATCGTAGACGGAAACCGTGTTGAAGAACTAGATTTCGAGAGCCGTAATAAACGGCAATTAAGAGGCAATGTCTACCTTGCGCGTGTCACGCGTGTTGAACCTTCACTACAAGCTGCTTTCATTGAATATGGGGGGAACCGTCATGGCTTCCTCGCCTTTAGTGAAATTCACCCGGACTACTACCAAATCCCGCATGCGGATAAGATGGCCCTGCTCGAAGCTGAAGAAGCTGAGAACAAAGCGGCTGCGGACGAAACAGACGAAGACAGCACGGATGATGAAGACGAAGATGATCGTGACGAAAACGTCGATCCAGACACTGAAGACGCCGCGGATGCGGATGACGAAGAGGTTGCCGATGAGCAAGCCAAAGTCGCCTCGACCCGCCGCAAGCGTATGTCGCGCCGCCGCTATAAAATCCAAGAGGTTATCAAGCGCGGGCAAATCCTACTCGTCCAAGCAGTCAAAGAAGAGCGCGGCAATAAGGGCGCAGCGATGACGACTTATCTCTCGCTTGCCGGCCGCTATTGCGTGCTGATGCCAAACACGGCGCGCGGGGGCGGTATTTCTCGCAAGATTGCTAATGGCTCTGACCGCAAGCGTCTCAAATCCGTTATGTCCGAGCTTGACGTGCCGCAAGGCATGGGCGTGATTGTGCGTACCGCTGGCGCCAAGCGCACCAAGCCAGAGATTAAGCGCGACTATGAATATCTCTCGCGCCTTTGGGATGAAATCCGCGATACGACGCTAAAATCCATAGCCCCTGCCCTCATCCATGAGGAAGGCAATCTGGTCAAACGCTCCATTCGCGATCTCTACAATAAAGATATTGAAGAAGTCCTCATCCAAGGTGAGGATGCTTACAAGACGGCCAAGGCCTTTATGAAGATGCTGATGCCGAGCCACGCTAAAAACGTGAAATGCTACAAGGACGATATTCCGCTCTATTTGCGTTACAATGTCGAGCGCCAAATTGAGGACAGCCTTAAATCTGTTGTCCAGCTTAAGTCTGGCGGCTATCTGGTTATTCACCCCACTGAGGCCCTTGTCTCTGTAGATGTGAACTCTGGCCGTTCGACCAAAGAGCGCAATGTGGAGCGCACAGCGCTTAAGACCAATATCGAAGCCGCCGAAGAGCTTGCGCGTCAAATGCGTTTGCGTGATCTTGCTGGGCTTATCGTCATCGATTTTATCGATATGGATGAGAACCGCAATAACCGCGCCGTTGAGAATAAAATGAAACAAGCCCTCTCGCGTGACCGCGCAAGAGTGCAGACCTCGCGTATCTCGCAATTCGGCTTGATGGAAATTTCCCGTCAGCGCCGCCGCCGTAGCCTGCTGGAAGGCTCCACAGCGCATTGTAACCATTGCGAAGGCGTAGGGCGAAAACGTACGATTGAATCCTCAGCCCTTGCCGCCATCCGCGCGGTTGAAGACTTTGGCGTGCGCGGTAAAGCCAACCGTATTCGCCTAAAAGTTAGCTCAGATGTGGCGCTTTATCTCTTTAATGAAAAGCGCGACCTGCTCCAACATGTCGATAAGACATCCGGCCTGTTCACCGAGCTTGTCGGGGATGAGAGCCTAATCCGCCCTGCTTACGAAATTGAAGTGATTGAAAAATCTTCAAAGTCTGGTCCAGATCCGCTAGAGGAAATCGAAAAAGAATTCCGCAAGGCCCGTCAAAAAAGCCAAAATGCGAAAGAAAAAGCGCGCCGCAATAAGAAAAAGTCAGACGACGAGGATATGGAAGAGAATGAAGGCGAAGAAAACACGCAAAACCGCCACGCGGATGATGAGGACAAGCCTAAGCGTCGCCGTAGACGTCGAGGCCGCCGCGGTGGGCGCGGGAAACGCCGCGACGAGAACGCCGAGACATCAGAAGAAAATGCAGCAGAAGAAAATAACGCTTTAGACACTCAGGAAGCCCTTGATGCTGATGAGGCCGAAGCTAAAGAAAAGCCCAAGCGTGGCCGCCGCAAGGCGCCTGCAAAAAAGGCTATGCAGGACGATCAACCCGCTCAGGACACCGCTGTTGAGACTAAAGAGGAAGAAGAGGACAAGCCAAAGCGCAAACGCGCCTCACGCAAGGCCCCTGCCCGTAAAAATGCGGATGAAAGTGCTGACGACAAGCCCAAAAAAGCCAAAGCTAAGCGCAAATCACCAGCTAAAAAGGCTCAGGCAGAGGATGCAGAAGAAACGGAAGCGACCGCTAAGCCTGCGCGCTCAGCTACGCGCCGCAAAGCCCCTGCTAAAAAAGTCAGCGAAGATGATGAAGCCCCCAAGGCAAAAGCCAAGCCCCGCAAGAAGGCGGCGCCTAAAAGTACGGAAAGCGTAACGAAGCTAAAGTCTTCATCTCCTGCCCGCCGCAAGGCCCCGCCTAAGAAGGTCAGCGAAGACCCCACCGCGGAAGAAAAGCCAAAGGCCAAGCGCAAAGCTCCTGCCAAAAAGGCCGCGCCGAAGAAGGCTGCTCCTAAAAAAGAGGCTGCCAAGAAAGCGCCTACGAAAAAGGCGGCTCCAAAGAAATCGGCGACTAAAAAAGCGCCTGCTCGAAAAACGGCGCCGGTGAAACCTAAACCCGAAGAGCCTGAGCCTGCCCCAAAAGCCGAAACTACGCCCACACTGGCGGAAAAAGATGACGCTAAGCCGAAAAAACGCGGCTGGCTCAGCCGGCTTAAAAAGAGCCTAGATTAGCCCTTAAATCCCATTAAAGGCTTCAAATAGCAAAAGGCGCGGAGAAATCTGCGCCTTTTTTAATGATTTTTGCGCTAGAAATCGGGCTTTACGGCCTTGAATGACAATAATTTTAGGCTCTGCCCCCTTTAATTCTTGGCTCTAAATCTTATATCTGTCTACTGGAGGGTTATAATGACCGATACAAAGACGACATTACCGACTAAGAAACAGGCGAGCGAGACCACTAAGGCTGACGCTTCCTATTCAGGCAATATGAGCTTGTCAGTCTCCCTATCGCCTGAGCAGGGGCTTAATCGCTATATGCAGGAAATTCGCAAATTCCCTATGCTTGAAAAGGATGAGGAGTTTATGCTTGCCAAACGCTGGATCGAGCATCAGGACAGCGCAGCCGCTGAAAAAATGGTGACCTCCCATCTGCGCCTTGTCGCTAAAATCGCCATGGGCTATCGCGGCTATGGCCTGCCTATTGGCGAAGTTATCTCAGAAGGCAATGTCGGGCTTATGCAAGCCGTCAAGAAATTTGACCCTGATAAGGGCTTTCGCCTCTCCACCTATGCCATGTGGTGGATTCGCGCCGCTATTCAGGAATATGTGCTGCGCTCTTGGTCTTTGGTCAAGATGGGCACCACGGCCGCACAGAAAAAATTATTTTTCAACCTAAGGCGCCTAAAGGGCGAAATGAAAGCCGTTGAAGAAGGCGACCTAACCCCTGATCATGTCGCCAAAATCGCGACAAAGCTTGGCGTAAAAGAAACAGAAGTGACCTCTATGAACCGCCGCATGTCTGGCGGGGGGGATGCCTCACTAAACGTGACTATTGGCGGTGATGACGGCGCGGCTCAATGGCAAGACTGGCTTACGGATGAGAGCGAGAGCCAAGAAGAGGTGCTCGCCAATGACCAAGAACATGATGCCCGTATGGACTTGCTTCACCATGCTATGTCAGACCTTAATGAGCGCGAGCGCGATATTATCGCAAAGCGCCGCCTCTCCGATAGGCCCATGACGCTCGAAGACCTCGCTGGCATTTATAACGTCTCGCGAGAGCGAATTCGCCAGATTGAGGCGCGCGCTTTTGAAAAGCTACAAGAAGCCATGATAAAAGCCGCTGGCCCGGCTGGTCTTATAGACGGCTAAGAGTAGCTTTTGCGCTGCATAAATCCCTGCTTCAGCCCGCCAAATTAACCCGACTGAAAGCCTTTTATCGTTAGACTGTTGTTAAACATAATCTAACTGAGGATTTTCATGTCTACTCGCAACCGCTCTTCACTGCTTTTATCATCAGCGCTTATAGCCTCCGCTCTTGTCTCAGCCTTAGCCTATGCCCCCATTGCCAGTGCGTTTGGCGTCGGTGTGCAACCTTCAACCGTAGAAATGACGGTCAAGCCTGGTGATCGCCAGCGCCAAGTCATCACAGTTGGCAATGTGCATAAATCCAAGACAATTAGCCTAACTATGGGCCTTGCCGATTGGTCGCTAGATAAGAACGGAAAGCTCGTCCTCGACGCGCCAGGCGAGACTGAACGTTCAGCGGCTGATTGGGTGCGCTTCTCCCCTGCTTCTGTCACGCTAAAGCCAGAGACAAGTCAGGATGTGACCGTTGAGATTAGCACCCCCTTTAAAGTTGAGCAAAAAGGCGACCACCGCTTTGCCCTTCTCGCGACTACTATGCTACCAGAGCTTGATGCGCGCGGCGAAGCATCAGGCGTGTGGAACCGTTACCAACTTGCTTCATTATTCTATTTGACCCTAACCCCGTCAAAAAGCTTGCCTGTTGTAACCTCTGTAGCGCTAAAGCCCGAAGATAAATCTGTCATCACTATGGAAATCAATAATGAAGGCGATGCCCATGCGCGCTTGCAGGGCAATGCCTTTATCAAAGATGCATCGGGCGAAGTCGTCGCCGAAACGCCGCTAAATGCGGTTGTGCTCAATGGCGGTGAGCGCACTTATGAAGTCAAATTGGAAGATGTTTCAGACCTTGAGGCAGGCGCCTATAGCATTGACTTTGACCTTAACAATACTTTTGCGCCGCAAAATAAATTCCGCGCCATGGACGTTGAAGTCGCCTCTGTCGAGTATGTTGCTGAATAGGCATATCCTCACGAGCGCTACCCTTGTAGCACTGAGCGGCCAAAACGCTACTGCCAGCTTTCTGGACACGGATTTTTGGTGCCGCACCTATGGCTGCGCCGTTGTCCATGACGGCCAAAACTTTGACATTTACGACAATTGGCAATTTGCGAGTAATAGTTGCTGCGTGCCTTTTGGTGGGCAGATGATTGACTTTTACGCTCGGGCCGACTCCACCAATATCACTGGCACGCTTGATAACAGCAATACAACTTGGCGCCCCGGGAATAATGACAGCTTTATGCTGGGCGTCACGCAAAATGGCAGTACGGTTGATGCCAACATTTTTGATAATGGCAATGGTTTCCTCGATGCAGCGGATACATTTAGCAGCTTCACCCTTAACCCCAATACAGATGTGCGGCTTGCAGGGTCTGGCCGTCAATATTCACACAGCTTCTTTATTAGCTCTTATAATACACGTTTCAGCCTGCGGGCCCTCGCCTCTATCGCAAATGCAACAGGGGACTTTGCAAACACCATACAGCTCGGGGACATTAAACTCACGCCAAGCTTTGATGACCGCGGCAATGATGGCGGCTTTGATTACGGCGCGCGCGCCAATAGCTCCAGCATTCAAATCGTTAGCGGAGTTGATGACCTTGGAGACCTCTCAGGCGCGCCGACGCAAATTATGAATTTTGGCCGCAATGCCGGTATTCGTCAGCGTAATGGCGATATTGACGAGCAAACCATCCGCCTCGATTTTCTCTATGAAATGCCGGAATATGACTTGTCTATGGGCATAGGCAGCTTAGATATTGACGTCGTCTTTGACTTTTACCGCGAGCCATAAAGCGGCCATTTAAGTCTTGGCCCTAAAGCCCTAATTCAGCACGTTTTTTCTTGAAAACTAAAATGCAGCCGGAACGATGGTCACAGACTCCCCGCAGCCGCAAGCATCCGTCTGGTTTGGGTTCTTGAACGTAAAT
>CALKIX010000087.1 GCA_937995665.1 uncultured Hellea sp.
TGAAGCTAAGAAGCTTCTAAACAATATTATAGTCAAATTACCTGTAACTATACCATTAGTATGGCTTGCGGTTTTTGCATCTAAGAGAAGAAGCCAGAATATGCGCCTCCAGCAAGAGTACTCTCAAAAGGAAGCCTTAGCTAAGTCCTATATGGGTTTTAAAAAACAAATTGAAGACCTAGGAAGCGATAAAAATGACGTACTACTCAAGCAATTACTGCAAGCAGCAATTGAAGGTGTAAGCTTTAATGCATCTGGCACTCTAGATGGTAAACACGGGGATAAAGCACCTCTAATTGGCGATGCAGAAGGCCTAGTAAAAGCAATAAAATCCACACTAGGAAAATAGTATAGTTCAATATTCTAACGTCATCTGCCCCCCCCCTCAATCATCCGCCGCCTGCGCTAAGCATTTCGGCCAGTAATAGGCGATGCTGATTAGCGAGGCTATGAGGAGGCTCGCCAGAATAAGCCCGATAAAATAGGTGATGGTGGCCATGGCAACCTCCGATTGAAGTCCCTTAAGTTGGGGGGGTGGCGGAGCAAGATGCGTGCCAAGGCGCGCTAATCTTTGAGCGTTCTAATCTTTCTCAAACAGGCCTTTATCTGCCAAGGGGCTTAGCTCTGTGACCCAGATATAGGCAATGCCGAGAAGCGCCGCGATTAAGAGCAGCGATAAAATGACGCCAATAATGTAAGAAAAAATGCCCATGAAGCCGTCCAAATGTGAGGATTAAATTTACCCTTTAGATAAAGCAATTATCGGGCCAGAACGGGGGTGGGGTTTCGCCTAATCCTCACAAACCCCGCCCGTGCTATCCTGCGCCTATGGCTCGCCCGCCCGCATATCACCCGCGATTGCCGCCCCCGCTGCGCTGGCACGATTGCGCCCCGCTCGCGGCGGCGCTAGAGGCGCTTTGTCAGCTTATGCAATATATCTTGCATGACGCGGATGAAGTGCTCGCCACGGCGCGCAAGATAAGGCGGGCCGCGGGGCGGCTCATCACAGCGGAGCAGGCCAATGCGCGTCTTATACTCAAGTATGAAATGCTGTCCCATCCCGCGTGGCGCGGGCGGGTTTTGCGCGAGCTTGGCGGGGCGCGGGCGCTTGCCCGGTGGCGGCGGATAATGGGGCGGCGCTTTCCGGATTGGAGCGAGCTATGCCATCCCCCGCTAAAGCCCCACCCTAGCCCCGCCCAGCGCGCGGCAAGGCGGGCGAACCTAGCTAAAGCGCGGGCGGCGACAAGAAAGAGCTTTCGTTATGAAGGCGGCCCGCATCAGAGGATTTTTAAGGATTGCGTGCGCGTGGATCGTGAGGGGCAATTTCGCCTTGCGCCGATACCGCTAAAGGGCCCGCGTATTTCGCGCGAGCTTATCAAGCGCCCTGCCCTTCATAGGCCAGCAACAGAGCCTCGCGGCCTTCGTGTCAAGCGCACACGGATAAAGCCCATTGCCCTTTGGCCTGTGGAATTTGAAGCAGCGGGTCCGTTGCGGCCTAAGCGCAAAAGGCCTGCCCCTTCATGGGACGTTTTTACACGTCAGATGACCAGCGGCCACCGCGCACTGCCCCCACCTTTTCAAGATAGTGGTTAGGCGCGTTTTGTTTTTCGAATTTAAAATCTCAACCTGCCGCCCTCGCGGCGGGGCCTATTGGGCTGCCTGCATCTTGGCGGCCATGCCGGCCATCAGCTCGCCTTGCTTATCTTTCAGATCGCTAAAGGCTTTGAGGATGATATTGATGTCGGCCTCATTATGGGCGGCGGACAGGCTTATGCGCAAAAGGCTTGAGCTTTGCGGGGTGCCGGGCGGGACCGCGAGGTTCACATAGACGCCGTTCTCGATAAGCCAGTTCCACTCCATCGCGGCGACCGCCTCATTAGGGCGGCGCACGGCGATGACGGGGCCAGCCTCGGCGCAAAGGTCATAGCCCATCTCGGTCAGGCCTTTATGGAGCTGCGCCCCGCGCAGCTTTAGGTTATCGCGCAGGTGGCCGCCCGTTTTGACTTTCTCAACGGCGGCGCGGGCCGCGCAAATATTGGCGGGGGTCGCCGAGGCGGTAAACATATAAGGGCGCATGACTTTGCGCAGCAGCTCGAACTCTGGGTGGCGCGAGGCGCAGAACCCGCCCACAGAGGCTAATGATTTAGAAAAGGTACCAGAGATGAAATCGACCTTATCCAGAACGCCCTGTTGCTCCGCCAGCCCGCAGCCTGTTTCTCCAAAGACGCCGTAACTATGGGCTTCGTCGATGAACAGATAGCCGCCGTGATTATGGGTGACCTCGACAAACTCATCAATCGGGGCGACATCGCCAAACATGGAATAGAGGCCTTCGATGACAACCAGCGCGTGGCCGCCTTCTATCTCGCCTTGGCGGCGCAGGCGCTTATCCAAATCTTCGGGGCTGTTATGGCGGAACCGAATGGTCGAGGCGCCCGTCAGCCTTGTGCCGTCAATGATACAGGCATGGGCATCAGCGTCCATAAAGATAACGTCCTTGTCCCCCGCAAGGCCTGATATGGCGGATAGGTTGGTCTGGTAGCCCGTGGTGAAGACAATACAGCTGGGCATGCCAAGATGCTCGGCCAGCGCGGCTTCGAGCTCTATGTGCTCAGCGTAAGAGCCATTGGCCACGCGCGAGCCGGTGGTGCCTGTGCCGTGATCTGTAACCGCCTTTTGCGCGGCGGCCATGCAGTCCTCATCAAAGGTGAGGCCGAGATAATTATTGGTGCCCGCGAGCAGGATTTCGCGGCCCTCAATGCGTCCGCGTGTGGCGTTGATGATATCGTCAAAGCGCAGCCCCAGCGCATCTTGGCCGATCTTCATCATCATATCAACGCGCATTTGGAGCGGGGCGTATTTGTCAAAGATGGACATGGAGATTAGCCTTCTGATGTGAGCTGAACAATCGCGGCGCTAAGCTCGCCCACGGTTTTAATATCGCTAACCATCTCCATCGGGATAGAGATGTCATAATGGTCCTCAAGGCCCATGATAATATCAAACACGGCCGTGGAGTCCACTTCAAGGTCAGACATGATACCGCTATTCATTTCGATAGCGCGTTTCTTGGGATTATAGGGGACGAGAAGCTCGCAAATCTTATTATAGGCTTCTTCGAGTGTGGGGTTTGGCATAGTCTTATGTCTCATATGAGCGGGCAGTTATCCGCAAGGCGT
This sequence comes from uncultured Hellea sp., assembly GCA_937995665.1. Lineage (GTDB taxonomy): Bacteria > Pseudomonadota > Alphaproteobacteria > Caulobacterales > Maricaulaceae > Hellea. The sequence goes on from CALKIX010000087.1 coordinate 3,180, forward strand.
CTATAAACGGGGTTGGGTTTTGAATCACATCCTCGCTTGTCCAGTCCTCATAACGGAACTCGCGCAATTTTCCTAGGGTCAAGTGGCCCTTGCCCAGCCAGCGGGAGGATATAGATGTAGCGGCGGCCACGGCCTTAATCAGGGGTATCGCGATAGGCCTCGCAGTGACAGGACGGCCAAGGGCCTGGCTGGCTGCTTGGGCAAAGTCTGGCATGGTCACTGCGCCGATGGAGCACGGCGTGACGCGGCGCCCATCATAGGCGCCAGAAAGGGCAATGTCGGCTAGGTCGCGAACGAAATCTGGAGCAAAGGCCATAGCAACTTTGCGGTCTTGCCAGCCCGCCCCGCCAGCGGCGAGCAAATGACCTTTGGAGATGAGGTCAAAAATCGGCTTTGTAGCTTTATCGCCCGGGCCGAAAATAGCGGGGGCACGAATGATGGCGAGCTTGCCTTTATAAGCCGCCTTCACCGCGCGCTCGCCTGCTTGTTTGGACGCGCAATAGGCGGAGAGCTGGGGCTGGTTCGCGGCTTGGGAAGAGAGTAGCACAAAGCGGGCCGTGCCCGCGCTTTGAGCAGCACCGGCCATGGCCCCAGCGGCATGAGCATTGACGGCCATAAAGTCACGCCGCGTGCGCGCTTTTATAAGGCCTGCCAAATGGAGGACAACATCCGCGCCCCGTACAAAGGCAAAATCATCTGCTCCCAGCGCGGCGGGGAAAACTTCGAGGTTACGGGATGAAAAACGCGAGAGCTTTTGAGGATCACGCGCCATAACGCGTAATTTAAATCCTCGGGATAAAAGCTCGGGTATAAGATGGCTTCCTACGAAGCCAGTCCCGCCCGTAATTGCGATTAAAGGCTTAGCAGCCATAATGACATCTAGCCAGCAGCGTCAGAAACGACGGTAAGCGGGGCCTCATCTTGAAGGTCGATAATCTCGCCTTTAAGATGTTTATCTTTAACGCGGGCGCGAGAGAGCTTCCCTGAGGAGGTAATAATCATTGTGCCTCGCGGTACCAGCTTGAGCTTAACCGGCACGCCAACTTCGAGGCGAATAGCCGCCATAACGGCCTTGTATATCTCGTCGAGCAATTTCGGATCGCGCGTGCGGCATTCGAGCAAGAGCATAACTTCTTTCTCGTCGCCCGCCCCGCCCATAGCAAAGGAGCAAGCCCGCCCGCAGCGATGCGGCGCAGCAGCTTGAGCCGCCCATTCAATATCTTGCGGCCAGATGTTTCGGCCATGCCAGAGAATCAGGTCTTTAAAACGGCCCGTCACAACAAGCTGATCGTCAAGCCAGTAGCCCAAATCGCCCGTATCGAGCCAGCCATCCGCGCTAAAAGCAGCTTCAGTGGCTTGGGTGTTGCGGAAATAGCCCGGCGAGACGCTTGGCCCTTTAAGGCAAATACGGCCAACTTGATTGCCCGTCAGAACATTGTTTTCGAAATCGCGAATTTCAATTTTATGCTTAGGCAGAACCTTGCCGCAAGCCACAAAAGTACGGCGGTTTTCAGGCTTGGTCAGCTCAGTCGCCTCGACCGCCTCTGAAGTGCGCTCATAGCGCTCCATATCGATTGTGTGTTTAAGAAGCCCTTGTCCGCGCGGGGAGAAAGTCGCCGCCAATGTCGTCTCTGCCAGACCGTAACTTGGCGTGAAAGCACCTTGCGCAAAGCCCATTGCGCCAAAAAGATTTTCAAACTCTGTTAACGGTTCTGGACGTACCATATCCCCGCCAATACCGGCGGCGCGCCAGCTTGATAGGTCTAGCATACGGTCCTCGCGCCAGCGGCGCACACAGAGCTCATAGCCAAAGGTCGGCGAGTATGACAATGTGCCTTTATGGTCATTGATAAGCTGTAGCCATGTAATCGGACGGCGCGTGAAATCTTGCGGGTCCATAATATCAATCGTGATTTGGCTCATCATCGGCGTAAGCAAAAAGCCGATAAGACCCATATCGTGATAGAAAGGGAGCCATGTCGTGCAGCGGTCCTCTTCAGTGACAACCAAGCCAGATGTCGCGATACCTTCGCAATTCGCTGAGACTGATTTTTGCGTGCCTAAAATCCCTTTTGGCGAGCTGGATGACCCTGAGGAATATTGGATATAACACATATCATCAGGGCCAAAGGGGCGTAGCTCATCACCTTGGGGCAGCTCGGACAACTCTTCAAAAGTTATCACTGGAATAGCTAAATCATTGAGCGCGGAGCTCATAATCGGCTCCATGGATTGTGGACAGAAGAAGGCATGGAAATCGCCCGTATCGGCCATACGCTGAAGTTGGCGCTCATAAGAGGAACGCCCGCCCAATGTCACAGGAAGCGGCACTGGTGCTGGAACGATGCCTGCATATTGACAAGCCATAAAGATAATCGCAAATTCAGCCGTCGAGACTGCGGCAATCCCAATGCGCGCATCTTTTTCTGCGAATGGTACTAAGCGTTTTGCAAGCGCCACCGCCTGATCGCGTAATTCAGCATAAGGCAACGCCGTTTTCAGCTTAGCCTTACCATCAAAATAGTTCAGCCCCGTATCGCAGGTCGCAGCATAGTCCAGCCCCTCGCACAAAGTAGAAAAGTCGCCGCGGCGAACCTTCTTGCCTCTTGCTGTTGGGGTAGGATTCATTTCCGCCGCTTCGGCTATTTTATTATTTGTAGGCATGTCTATGCTCAGTCTTATTTATTTTGTTCTTAAGGTATTAACCATAGCGGCAAATATGCCCTAATTTACTAACATTTAGCACAGCAAGACCCTGTTTTGTTTCACGTGTTGATACAGAATGTAACAAATTTATGACATGTGTCATAACGTTGAGCGGCTCTAGCCTAAATCATAAATTAAGCCGCTGTGGCGGTACGCTCTTCGGTCAGTAGCGTGAATAAGCTCTGTGCATTGGGGGCGCTACGCAGGCGCTGTCGTGTATCAGCACGGCGTAATTTACGAGAGACCTTTGCAAGAGCGCGCAAATGTGCCCCACCAGCGTCAGTCGGAGCTAACAAAAGCGCGACAAGGTCGACGGGGCGATCATCAATGGCTTCATAGTCTAAAGGGGTCTCAAGACGCGCAAAAACGACATAAACCCTATCAATGCCGTCAATGCGGGCATGAGGCAAAGCCACGCCAGACCCCACGCCAGTCGAGCCTAAGCGCTCGCGCTCTAGGGCTGCATTGACGATGTCGCGCGGCGCGATATCGGCATTTTTAAAGTCCAGTATTGTTAGCAAATTTGTTGCCATCTCTTGAAAGAGATGCTTTTTGCTGGTCACGGTCAGATCACATAGTACATTGTCTGCGTGAAATAAGCTATCCTCACTCATATATCCTAATATCCGAAACGTGCTAGCACCCAATTTGGCGCCCCCTTAGACCCCAACTGCGCGGGGGTCAAGTTAAAGCTTCCGTAGGTTTAAGTGCCGTTAGCGGGGTCAATCCAACCAATATTTCCATCAGAGCGCTTAAACACCACGTTAATACCGCCATGTTTGGCATTATTGAAGACAACAACGCCATTATCCGCCAGCCCTAATTCAAGGGCGGCCATGCCAGGCGTGAGGGTTCTAATCTTGCTTGATTGTTCTGCGATGACCATAGGCGCGTCTGATTCTACCGTGTCAGAGGTTTCGGCAGGGTCGTCCAAATCTGCATCTGTAACGGGATTTTGCAGGATATAAAGCGCGGCGTTTTTCGCTTTTGCCTTTTGGCTATGATCTTTTAGGCGGCGCTTGTAGCGGCGCAGGCGCTTTTCAACATGTTCCAGGGACTCATCTGAGGCGCCATAAGCATCAGCACCCTTTCCTTGCCCTTCCATAGTTGCGCCAGAGGGCAAATGGATTGAGCAAACCGTTTTAAAACCAGTACCTTCCTTGCTAACAGAAACTTGGGCCTCTCCCTCTCGGTGTATATATTTGTCCATCATCTCGTCTAATCTGGCTGAAATGCGCTCACGAAGCGCGGGTGAAACATCGATACCTTTAGAGACGATTTGAATTTGCATGGAGATCCTTTTTAATAAACTATAGCTCCGCATAGCACAAAATGGTCCCTCATGTCCTCACAAATCGGTAAGAATGGCGATTAGTCTGTTTTGGCGCTAATATTTGGCTAATTCTAGGATGGCTGGCACAGCAAATCCCTCCTGACGTATTCGACAGGCAAATAGTTTTCAGTAATCCCAACTGCACACCCCGCCAGCAGATACAATAACAAATTGTTAATAGATCGAGCTCCACCGATTGAGCCATTTTATAAAAATCTAAGAGGGACATATTATGATTAGCATCAAGACAAGACAATTAACGCCAAGCCCCGCCTACACCTATTGCAAACCAGCGGGCCTCAAAACCGTGGCAGCCAGTATGATCATTCTATCAACGGCTTTGATTTCAACCCCCTCATATGCGCAATCAAACGATACCGCTTTTGAAGATGAAGTAATTGTCACGGCACGCCGTAAGTCTGAAAGCTTGCAGGATGTTCCCGGCACTGTAACAGCCATTACAGCGGCCACGATTGAGCAAGCGGGTATACAGCGCGCAGCAGACTTTCTGGCCCTAACGCCCGGCGTTACACTCGTCGATGCCGCCGAAGTTGGCGATACACAGGTCAATATTCGCGGCATTAACGGCGCGCGCGATGCCGAGAACAGCTTTGCCTTTCTGATTGACGGTGTGCTTTATACCAACCCCGCTGCCTTTAACCGCGAATACACTAACCTTAAGCAAATCGAAGTCTTTAAAGGCCCTCAAGGCGCGATTTACGGCCGCAATGCCGCCGCGGGCGCTATCATTGTCACAACGGAAACTCCCGGTGATGAATTTACAGGTAATGTCACGGCGAGCTACGCTGAAGACGATACTCTCTTGCTAAAAGGCGGGGTCTCTGGCCCGCTCGGCAATGGCAATCTAGCTTATGGCCTCTCTGCGGATTACCGCTCATCAGATGGGTTTCGCCGCAATAGCTTCCAAGATAATGCGCCCACTGTTGATGCTTATGAAGCTTTCAATCTGAATGGCCGCCTCGTTTATAGCCCGACAGATGACTTCTCATTGGACGTCAAAGCGCGATACGGCGAAGTTGATGCCAGCGCGATTGCGTTTAACTCAACCTTCCTGCTTCCCAATTTTGCAGCGGCGAACAGCCTTCCGCAAGCCAATCTTGACGTGAATGATTTGGACTTTCTATTCCAGCCCAACATTACCTCCGATAATGACCAGACGGCGCTAGAACTCTCTGCCAAGTTTGACTATGCGCTAGGCGATTATGACCTGACCGGCTGGGCGCTCTATAGCGATATTGAAAACAACCTGATTGCTGATGGCACCTCGGGCGCTTTTGGCTTTTTTGCCGTGGATACGACCTGTCAGGAAAGCGTGACCGCGCTAGCAGGCTTCCCGCTTCCCTTGCCAACATTTTTTGGCCAAGATCCAGATGGCGTTATCTTTAATCCCAATGGCTCATTCTTGGGAGCCTATACGCCTTCGACCTGCGATGGTATTCAAGAACAACTCAGAGACCAATCTGACTTTAGCGCCGAGCTTCGCCTTGCCTCCAATTATGGCGGGCCAATCGAATGGAGCGTGGGCGGTTACTTCCTTGATATTGACCGCCAAGTTGGAGTGTCTCTTAACCGTGATAGCGGAGAGACCCCTATTCGCGGACTTCTTCAACTGGATGGGCCAAATCAAACAGTCTCTCTGGCCCATGATGACTTTGATAGCACGGTACTGGCCGCCTTTGGTCAAGTCTCATATGACGTAACCGATACGCTCGAGCTTTCTGGGGCCTTACGCTATGACAGTGAAAAACGCCAAGTTTCCAGCCTGGTGCCAACGGATGTGACACAAGGCTTTATTGACTTGAATTTTGACGGCGTCTTTGATGACCCGCTTAATCCAGGGCTTTCTCCCCTCTTCAATACCGATGGCGTTATTCCAGATCAGGAAGAAACTTTCTCTCAGTTACAGCCCAAAATATCAGCCTCTTGGGACGCGACGCCAAATACGACACTCTTCGCCAATTGGGGCGTAGGCTTTAAGGCAGGCGGCTTCAATAATTCCGGCAGCGCGGCCACGGTTAATGGCTTTATTAATGGTCTCATTAACGGGAATGCTGGCCTTACAACAACCGATGCTGATGGAAATAGAATGGATATAAACGGAGATCCATTTCCTCTAACGATTGATTTCTTTGATACGGTCGGCGGCACCGCCCCCATTATCGAAGATAGCTTCGACAAGGAAACATCCAGCGCCTTTGAACTGGGTTTTAAGAGCTCACTTTTGGAAGATCGGTTAAAGCTAGCTGGCGCGGCTTACCTGACCAATGTAGACGATTTGCAATTCTTTGAATTCTTTGTCGGAAGCTTTGGCCTCTTGCGCGTGGTGTCAAATGTAGATGAGGTGCAGATTAAAGGCTTTGAACTAGGGGCTGAGTTAGCCCTTGCAGATAATATGAATGTCTATGGAGCTTTCAACCTTACAGATGGCGAGATTAAGGAAAATGCCTCACGCCCCGATACTGTTGGCAATGACGTTCCTTATGCGCCCGATATGACTTTAAATCTTGGGGGTGATTTGACCTTGCCCGTCCATGAAAATTTTGACCTCGTATTGCGCGGGGACCTTCAATATATTGGCGAAACTCACTTCCATACTGTTCAAGAGGGCAATCGCGCTACGATTTTCACAAGCTTGTTTGAGTCTGGCTTTGGCTTCGGCGCAGGCGGATTAGGCGCAACGAACCTGGCCAATACAACGCGTGATGGTTACACGACCATTGATTTGCGAGCTGGATTTAAAGCTGACAATTGGTCACTTGATGTCTTTGCCGATAATGTCACCAACACGGAGATTTTGGAAGAAGTTATTCCAGCCCCTGAATTTGGCGGCGCCTTTAGCGCGCCAGGGCGTAAGCGCCGCTTTGGTGTTGAGCTCGGTTATAAATTCTAAAACTATTCAAAATTATAAAAAAGGGGCCGAACGATGTTTGGCCCCTTTTCGATTTCATCTCGGTTAACAGTAAGGTCTAGCTAACCTTCAGCCCCGCCAAACCTCTCCGTCCATGCCTCGATATCTGTGTCTTCAATTTTGCTAAAGAGCACATCAGGCGCCGCGATAGCTTGGCCTTCGGGGAGCGCGCTCAAGAGCGCTTTAACATCCGTAGTCTCCCCGAAGTTCCAGCTACGCTTATCCTCTGGCACCCCAATCGCGTCCAATATTTTAGCCGCCGCGTCAGGAATGACGGGCTGGGCGATAATGCCGAAAAGCGCAACAAGATTTAACCCGTAGCGCACACCAATGGCAGCTTGGTCGACATCCGTCTTATAATGTGTCCATGGAGCCGCTTGAGTGAGGTATTCATTTCCTGCCGCCCAGATGGCGCGCGTCTCAGTCATGGCTTTGCGAAATTCGCGCGCTTCGTAACATTTGATTAGCTGCGGGATGCGCGTGGCCAGCTCTGCTTCTATCCAGGCCTCCGCTTCGCCAGGCGTTCCGCCCGCTGGCAGCTTACCGTCGAACTTACCTGCGCAATATTTGGTAATGCGGTTGACGAAATTGCCCAGCACATTAGCCAGATCAGAGTTGACCGAGCTTTGAAATTCTTCCCATGTAAAGGCCGCATCAGAACCTTCAGGTGCATTGGCCGTTAAGTGCCAGCGCCAATAATCAGACGGAGCAATGTCAAGCGCTTGGTCCATAAATACCCCGCGCTTTTGCGAGGTTGAAAACTTGCCGCCATACCATGTCACCCAGTTAAAGGCTTTTAGCTGGTCAACCAGCTTCCACGGCTCGCCGGAGCCGATGATGGTGGTAGGAAAAGACAAAGCGTGAAAGGCGACATTATCCTTGCCCATAAACTGAACATATTGAACTTCATCCGCGCCCTTATCTGTTCGCCACCAAGGCGCCCAGTCTCCGCCTGTTTCCGCCGCCCAATCCTGTGTCGCCGCAATATATTCAATAGGCGCGTCAAACCAGACATAGAACACTTTGCCCTCAAAACCTTTGCGCACGCTGCCATCTTCATTGGTAACCGGAATACCCCATTTAAGATCACGCGTAATGGCGCGGTCGCGCAAACCTTCATCGAGCCATTTAAGCGCGATAGATGTGGCAAGCGGCGGCCAGCCTTTGGCGGCATTCACCCATTTACGCAGATCATCAGAGAGCGCGGATTGCCTCAGATATAGATGGTTGGTCTCGCGAATTTCGACATCCTTACTACCAGAGACAGCAGAATATGGGTCAATCAGGTCAACGGGATCGAGCAATTTCCCACAGCCATCACATTGATCCCCGCGCGCGCCTTCATAGCCGCAACTTGGGCAGGTGCCCTCAACATAACGATCCGGCAAAAAGCGCCCATCAGCATTTGAATAGACCTGCCGAGAGACGCGCTCTTCAATCAGCCCCCTCGCCTCTAATTGCTGCGCAAAGGCTTGGGTCAGCGCGTGATTGCTCTTTGCTGAGGAGCGGCCAAAATAATCATATGAAAGCTTGAACTGTGCGCCCGCCTGTTTTTGCGCCTCGTGCATCGCCTCGCAATAAGCAGCAACCTCCATGCCTTCGGCTTGAGCGGCCAGCTCGGCAGGTGTGCCATGCTCATCCGTGGCGCAGATGTAAAGCACCTCATGACCCATCAGGCGCATGGCCCGCGCATAAATATCAGCAGGCAACATAGAGCCGGCCAAATTCCCAAGGTGTTTCACACCGTTAATATAAGGCAGGGCCGATGTAATCAGTATCTTAGACATAAGCGCGTTCTAGCGCCCCCTGCCCCATGCGCAAGCCTTGATTGCGCTAGAGGGCCTTATTTGCTATAGTTAGACACATATAAAGACCCGCAAAACAAATATGACGGGCAATTATTTAGGGGATTACATTATGACAAAAATATTCAACACAAGCTGCCTCGCCGTCTTATTAGCGGCGCTGGCCTTCTATCTGGTTGGGTTTTTATGGTATGGGTTTCTCTTTCAAGAGACCTATCTGAACGCCGTCGGCATGAGCGCCGAGGAGATGGAGGCCGCTTCCAATCCCATGATGATGGTCTGGGGTCTGCTCATCACGATTGTACAGGCCTTGGGCCTGTTATGGCTTATTGATAAGACTGGCGCGAAGGGCCTTTCTGGCTGTCTCATGTCGACCTTTTGGCTCTTTTTAATGATTGCCGCTCCGCTTATGGCTTATGGCTGCGTCTATAATGGCTATAGCCTCGCCGGCATCCTCGTCGATTATAGCCATATTCTATTCGGCTACCTGGCCATGGCGGCTATTTATGCCCGTTTTCGCCGCGAAACATAGGCCGCAAGCCAGCGCCCAAGCCCACAAAGCCTAACGCAACGAATAAAAGCTGATTTTTTTGTAAAAAGTGGCAAGTTCATACTTGCCAGCAGCCCCTCACGCCGCTAAACCCCGCTTCGCTTACCATGATATAAGCCATTTACCAGTGCCCCTATAGCTCAGCTGGTAGAGCACCTGATTTGTAATCAGGGGGTCCGCGGTTCAAGTCCGTGTGGGGGCACCACTAACTTACTGAAATCATTAAATTTTTTGAGATTTTCGTCTTTTGGTGAAAGCAGTAAAATTTGCTCTAGGCACCCTATAGGCACCAGATGCGAGCGTGTTTTGATGAGATACGGGGAATTTGCGCCAAGCCTCATCGATACTCTCCGCTCTCCAAAGGCTCGATACAATGTTTTGCTGATGTCGTTCCGCTCGCCCATCTTTGCCAGCGTCTGGGTGAAGTCTGGTTTGACGTGCCATTGTCCGCGCCCTTCATATTCCGCCAAGCCCATCCGCTGGAGCTTCTTGATACGGCGCGCGAGAAGTTGTTTGCGCCAGAGCTGTCTTGGCGGGACTGGCTTTCGCAAGTCGAGAGTCTCGCCGTCTCGCGCTCGGTCAATCATCTTGTCCAAATCTGTCTTGTGTTGCGCGTCGATTGTCCGTGCGAGTTTGGCACGTTTCTCCAGCTCTGACATTGGTCCAAGTTCTAGGCTCGCAATCTCTTGCGCCCGCTCTCTTATGCCACGTGAAATATACTC
>CALKIX010000088.1 GCA_937995665.1 uncultured Hellea sp.
ATAATATTAGTTTTTACAAAATTTTGACTTGAACTAATCGTTAACGGGCAATTAATGCTTCACTATAACTAAACTTTAAGGGAGAAAAATTATGGCTAAAGCCGCTGACTATATTGATGACGTAAAGCGTTATGATGCAAGTGTTGACGAAGACACAGTTCAAAAAATCTGTAACTATCTCGGCATTGCGCTGACCAATAGAGACTCATCACTCGTCTCATGTTCAGACGAAACAGAGCGCAACCGTGTTCGCGATGGCTATTGCGCGAAAAAACTCGGTATGGACACAGCCGCAGCTGAAGCTGCTATCGAAGCCGTCTGCCAGCAAATGAAAGGCGACAAGTTCAAGCAGCGTGTTACATTTTATCACCTGCTAACAAAAGTTTAGGCTTCGCAACCTAAAACCTGAATTTAAAGGCTGCTCTCGGGCAGCCTTTTTTATTGGAAACTTCATCATTAGTCTCTATACAGGGAGCGCTGGCTTGCCAGCTATGATGATAAACGCGCTTGTAATAAGCGGACTGGACCCGGGGGCGGTACCCGGCGGCTCCACCATAAAGACTTACCCTTATATGAGCGTGAGTCGTTTTGATGGGGCCGAAATAGGATCGACAGACGTCTAAAGAAGTTAGCTTTCATCCGATTTGGTATCGTTAAATGCCTATTTTTAGTAATTGCAAATGACAATTCTAATGAAGAGTTTGCTCTCGCAGCGTAAGCAGCGCGACAAATTCGCACTTTAACTCCTAGCCCCTCATAAGGCTAGGCGGGCTTCGGAGGGTAGCTGGCAACAGAAACCCTCCACTTTTCTCCTACTCGCCTGCGACGATAAAGCTGCACACGCCTTCGCATTTTACAAAACATCTGTTGACCCCGCCAATCAGTGATTTAGTGTAGCATAATGAGCCAAGACTTGATGAATTACGAACAAATGACGCAACTGGCCCTGCGCGGGGTGGTTCGCGATGCTATACGGCGCGTTATCCGTGAGGACGGCCTGCCCGGCGCGCATCATTTTTACATCACTTTTCTAACTCGCTATCCGGGCGTCGAAATCGACGAAAGTCTGGCCAAGAAATACCCTGAAGAAATCACGATTGTTCTAGAGCATCAATTTTGGGATTTGCAAGCCCATGCCAATGAGTTTGAAGTCACGCTGAAATTTGGCGGCATCCCGAAATACCTCAAAGTCCCCTATCACGCCATTTCGCGCTTCCATGATCCGAGCGTTGGCTTTGCCCTTCAATTTGACCCACCCGCTGAGATGGAACCTGCCGCGCCAGTTCTCGCTCAAATTCCGAACCAAAAAGACGCTAAACCAAAGCCGTCGAAAAAGTCAACGTCCAAAGCGGCCAAGGCTTCGGATGAGAAAGCCTCTAAAAAAGGCGCGAAGAAAGATAAAGATAAAGATAAAGCGGATAGCAAGAGCGAAAATGACGCTGATAAGGTCGTCAGCCTTGATAGCTTCCGAAAGAAATAATTCTGACTTACCCAACTTACTCAAAAGAGCTCCCACATGACTAAAATGCGCACGGAAACCGATAGCTTCGGCCCGCTAGACGTCCCTGCTGATAAATATTATGGCGCCCAAACGGCGCGTAGCCTTATCAACTTCCCTATCGGCATTGAAACTATGCCGCCCTCGCTCATACGCGCCCTCGGTATCATTAAGCGCTCTGCGGCTCTGACCAATAAGAACCTTAAAAACCTTGATTCCAAAACGGCAAACGCTATTGCTCAGGCGGGCAAAGAAGTCGCGCAAGGTAAGTTCGATGATAACTTCCCGCTTTCCGTCTGGCAGACAGGCTCTGGCACGCAATCAAACATGAATGCCAATGAAGTGATTTCAAACCGCGCCATTGAAATTCTCGGGGGCGTTATCGGCTCCAAAGACCCTGTTCACCCCAATGATCATGTCAATCGCAGCCAAAGCTCCAATGATACTTTCCCTACAGCGATGCATATCTCTGCCGCGGAGGAAATTCATCACAAGCTTCTACCAGCGCTAGAAAAGCTCCACGCCGCGCTTGAGAAAAAATCCAAAGATTTTTCTAAAATCATCAAAATTGGCCGCACGCACACCCAAGACGCAACGCCCGTGACATTGGGCCAAGAGTTCTCTGGCTATGCCTATCAGGTCAAAAAAGGGATTGAGCGCACCAAGGCCGCCCTCAAAGAGCTATACCCGCTCGCCCAAGGCGGCACCGCCGTTGGCACAGGCCTAAACGCGAAACCCGGTTTTGCTAAAGGCTTTGCCGAGGAAGTCGCGAAATTCACAAAGCTGCCTTTCAAGACAGCGCCAAATAAGTTTGAAGCCCTCGCCGCGCATGATGCGTTTGTATCCGCTCACGGCGCGCTCAATACTGTGGCTGCCTCGCTCTTTAAAATTGCCAATGATATTCGCTTCTTGGGTTCTGGCCCGCGCTCTGGCCTTGGCGAGATTGCCCTGCCCGCCAATGAGCCAGGCTCCTCTATCATGCCCGGCAAGGTCAACCCCACACAGTGCGAAGCCCTCACAATGGTATGCACTCAAGTTATGGGCAATAACACCACGATTTCCATGGCCGGTAGCCAAGGTCATTTCGAGCTTAACGTCTATAAGCCCGTCATGGCGTATAACATGCTGCAATCCATCACGATCCTAACGGATAGCTGCCACGCCTTTACCGATAAATGCGTCAAAGGCATCAAGGCCAATGAAGACCGCATTGATGAGCTGCTCGGCCGCTCGCTCATGCTCGTGACAGCGCTCGCCCCAACCATCGGATACGATAATGCCACAACAGTCGCCAAGACAGCCCATAAGCGCGGCACTACCCTGCGCGAAGAAGCGGTGCGCCTTGGCTTTGTGACAGAAAAAGAGTTCGATAAGGTCGTCCGCCCAGAGCTCATGATTAAACCAAGATAGCATGAGCAAGGATAACGTCGTCAATTTCAACAAGGCCCGCAAGGCTAAGGCGCGGCATCAGAAGGTCATTAAGGCCGCTGAAAACCGTGTCAAATTTGGGCGGCGTAAGACCGATAAACAAAAGGCGTCAGATCTAACCAAAAAACTGCAACAGCATTTGGACGGGCATAAGCGTGTTAAATCTAAATCTGATATGTCCGAAAATGAAGATTAAGCGCTAAGTGTCACCTTCAAAAGCATTTGACCCAAACAGCCATAGCTCATCTAAAGTGTAGACTCTTTTGCTCACCCACGTATGGGCCGCCTCATATTTCGGATCAGCCTCAAGGCAGCCTTTCCAAATAGAATATGCGCCGTTTTGGCACGCGCATCTAATGAGCACACCCTCCCCGCAGGGCTGAGGATGTAATTATCCTCAATATGTTTAAGACTTAGGCGGGCATCATAAGGCGATGGCAACTAACGGTCAAAAAACGGATTATAAGCGCAATGGCTATGAAATATGGCGAGCACGCCCAGATAAATGCAAATTTCTATATTCTCAACGAGTGAATATTGCTGAGCCGTCGCCAATAGCTTTTGGCCACCTTTATCTCGGTCTCGCTTTGCGCTTGGTAACGCAGGGGAGCATGCGCGGCTGGAGAAGAATATCCTGCATCCGTTACACAATCCGCAAACGCAGAGAAGCAGAGAAGCTCAGAAGGTAAAATAGAAAATGAGGCTTGCATCTGAACATGGCTCATATCACCATAAACTTGTTATAAAAGAAAGCACGCCATTCTTATGAGCCTCGTTAAACGCTCTTTATCCATTGCGGGCCACCGTACCTCCCTCGCCCTTGAGGCGGAATTCTGGGAGGTCATAGATGCCCATATCGCTCAAAGCCCGCATTCTTTTGCAGGCTTTATCCGCGCCATGGATGAAGCTCGCATTGAAAGCGGCGCGCCGCAAAACCTTGCCTCATATTTGCGGGTTTGGGCGCTAAGGGAGGCGCAAAACCCTAGGTAATAATCTCTGGCGGCGGGGCGCAGTTTGAGCCGCTATAGAGATTATCCTCACCGCGCTTGAAATATTCCTCTGCGTCAAATTCTTTTCGGGCGGCGGGGTTCTCGTCTTTAGCTGGCGCGTCTTCTTTGACTTTATCTTGAGACGGCTCAGCCTGCTTTGTCTTGGCGGCATCTTCCGCCATAGCCATAGAGGGCATGCAAAGCCCAGCACCTAAAATCCAAAGTAACAAAAAATAACGCATGAATCACCCATACACGAAATTTCAGGCAAAATTAAGATGCAGCGAAACTTTATACAGCCCATAGCCAAGCGGGCTTGTTTTCCTTATGTTCCTGCCCATGTCGACCCCTGATTCTTTTCAGCCTGTCCCTCCAAGACCTAAGCCAAGCCTGTCGGCACAGGCTATGCCGCGCCCTATGGCGACCAATGGGCAATATCTTGAAGGCCTGAACCCCGAGCAGCGCGAAGCGGTCATCAGCACTGAAGGCCCGCTCTTAGTGCTTGCAGGTGCAGGCACAGGCAAGACGCGGGTACTGACATGCCGGCTGGCGCATATTCTTGAAAACCGCCTCGCCTATGCCTCGCAAATTCTCTCGGTGACCTTTACCAATAAAGCGGCGCGCGAAATGCGCGAGCGCGTAGGAGAGCTTATCGGGCCAGAGGTTGAAGGGCTGCAATGGCTAGGCACGTTTCATTCTATCGCCGCGAAAATCCTGCGTATTCATGCCGAGCTTGTGGACTTAAAATCCAGCTTCACCATCTTGGATACGGATGATCAAATCCGCTTGCTGAAACAAGTCATCAAGGCCGAAAACATTGACGATAAGCGCTGGACGGCGCGTTATATGGCGAGCCTGATTGATGGATGGAAAAACAAAGGCTGGACACCTGATAAAATTACTTCAAACGAAGCGTTCAAATTTGCCGATGGCAAGGGACGCAAGATATATGAGATTTATCAGTCACGCCTGAAAACACTCAATGCCTGTGACTTTGGCGATTTGCTACTGCATAATCTCACCCTCTTCATGAACAATCCAGATATCCTCAAGCGCTATCATGCTAAGTTTAAATATCTGCTCGTCGACGAGTATCAGGATACGAATGTCTGCCAATATCTCTGGCTGCGACTGCTCGCGCAAGGCTCGCACAATCTCTGCGTAGTCGGCGATGATGACCAGTCTATTTATGGCTGGCGCGGGGCCGAAGTCGATAATATATTGCGTTTTGAAAAAGACTTTCCTGGCGCAAAAGTCGTCAAGCTGGAGCGTAATTACCGCTCCACGGGCCATATTCTGGGCGCGGCTTCTGGATTGATTACATCCAACCAAGACCGCCTTGGTAAAACCCTTTGGACCGAAGATGAGCTCGGCGAGCCCGTTACTGTGACGGGCGTATGGGACGCCCCCGCCGAGGCCCGTATCATTTCTGGCGAGATTGAAAATTGGCGCAGCAAAGGCCGCGCTTATAATGACGTGGCTATTCTTGTGCGTGCCTCTCGGCAAATGCGCAGCTTTGAAGAGCGCTTCATTCAGCTTGGCCTGCCCTACCGCGTGATTGGCGGGCCGCGCTTTTTCGAGCGCCAAGAAATTCGCGATGCGCATGCCTATATACGCGTGCTTGTGTCAGAAACGGATGACCTTGCCTTTGAGCGAATCGTCAACACACCCAAGCGCGGCATAGGCCAGACAAGCATACAAAAGCTGCAAACTGCCGCCCGCATGATGGGGGTCAGCCTTGAAATGGCCACGCGCGAGATTATCAAAACAGATGAAATCCGCGGCAAAGCCCGCTCAGGACTACGCGCCTTTATCATGGATATTGACCGCTGGCGCCGAGAAGCCGTTGACACCAAACACACGGAAATGGCCGAGCGTATCTTAGACGAGAGCGGCTACACGCAAATGTGGCGCGATAATAAAGATGCCAAATCTGCGGGCCGGCTTGAGAACCTTAAAGAGCTTATACAGGCGATGGGTGAATTTGATACGATAGGCGCTTATCTAGAACATGTCAGTCTTGTGCTTGATGTTGAGACAGGGCCGCAAGAAGATGAAATCTCGCTTATGACGCTGCATTCGGCTAAGGGACTTGAGTTCCCTATGGTCTTTTTACCGGGCTGGGAAGAAGGCATGTTCCCGAGCCAAAAGTCCATGGATGAGAGCGGACTTGCTGGGCTCGAAGAAGAGCGCCGCTTGGCCTATGTCGGGATTACGCGAGCGCGTGAGCAGGCCAAAATATACTTTGCCGCCAACCGCCAAGTCTACGGCTCTTGGCAGTCTAGCCTACCCTCGCGTTTTATTGACGAGCTCCCCCCGTCCCATGTCGAAGCGGGCTCGGACACGCCCTATTACGAAACGCAGAAATATGTAAGCGCGGCGGCTAGTAATTTCACGGAAAGCTTCGAGCCCAAAGCCGCTGCAAGTTCGCGCGGGCAATATAATTCCCCAGGATGGAAGCGCTATCAAAACAATAAGGGCAAGAGCCTTAACCGCGGCCCCAAAGAGATTGAAGGCCGGGCTGTCCGCCGTCCTGCCAAACAAAAGGCGAGTATCTTTAAGGTTGGCGAGCGAGTCTTTCATCAAAAATTTGGCTATGGCACAATTAAGGCCGCAGAAGGCACGAAACTCACCGTGGCCTTTGAAAAAGCGGGCGAGAAAAAAGTCATGGATAGTTTTGTGGAACGTTCATAATGCACCGATTATTAGGTTTCTTATTGTGCCTTTGGCTACTCGTAGGCTGTGCAAGCTCGGGTAAAAAGTCAGACCTTAAAGTTCACCACATTAATTCTCTAGCCTCAGTCCAAAATAATGACGGCTCTTTTTTAGGGCTCGAATATCTGGCCGACCCTATCCCTGAAAAGCTCAAAAACCGTGTCAATATTGTCTACCTTCACGGTATTGGCTGGACAGAAGATCGTAATGCTCAAGCGCTTGGCAGCGACTTTCTGCAAGGTATTGCCAATGCTTATAAGCTGGACGAAGCTAAAGAATTGGATTTTAGCCGGTGCGGCGAGTCGCCCCTTAGGCCCGGAATCAGCCCTAAGCCCTTTATTCATATCAAATCGTCAAGCCCGCGTTACTACGATACCGCCATTCGCGGGTCTCAGATTAAGCTCAATGAAATTGCCTGTCTAGATAAGCAAGTTCTGACCATCGATGATAATTTGGAATTTGTCCTCTACCGCGTTTTTTGGGATACAATCTTTTGGAATGAAGTTCAATTTGCCCATGTGGGTCAAGATGACCATCAAGGCAGCTCGATGGAAATCGCAGGACTTCGCCGCAAATATAACCGTATTCTCAAAGATGATCTGGTCAATTACGGCTTTAGTGATGCGGTAATGTATCTGGGCCCTGCGGGCGTTGAAATCCGCAATGCGGTTAGCGGCGCTATGTGCGCGGCCGCTCTTGATGCAGCTGGCATTGAATTTAAAACGCTCGGAAGTTCCGTTACCCATGATACAGTCTGCCGCCAAGCCAGCCATAACAACCTTTCTGTCAATCAATTTGCCTTTGTCTCTGAAAGCCTTGGTAGTAAAATCATCTATGACGTCATGACCGACGCCCTCACAGATGGGGTAGAGACCATACATGATGATATGATACGCGGCAGCGAGACCTATATGCTCGCCAATCAGCTCGCCCTTTTATCGCTGTCTGACCTTAGCCTTGAGCTTAAAACACCTATCGAGCTTACATCCGATAAGGACAGGCCTAAAATCATCGCAATGTCAGAGCTTAATGACTTTCTAAGCTATGAATTAGTCCCCTTTTATGAGCAGCTTTGGCGCCGCACAATACGGCCAGATAATCGTTACAGCCCAAATATGTCTGAACCCATGCGCCGAAAACTCATTCAGAAATTAGGCTTTGAAATGATTGATATGCGACTTGAATTTGCAGATAAAATTATCCCTTTAGTAAAAGGCTTTGTGGACCCCAAACAAGCCCATAGTGGCCATTCCGATGAGCCTGAATTACTGCTCTATATGCTCTGCGGGGCGCAAAACGGGCAGTTAAATGATAAAGAATGCCTCGCAACGGAGATTGCCAAATGACAACGCCGCCTTTTGCCCTCTTTATTCGCGGAACCTCAGCGCAGGCTTTCGAAGTCTCAGACCAGCTTGGCTTTGATTCGGATATGCAAGCGCTCGCTGTCTCGCTCTTTGAGGACGGCCCGAATATGATGCATATTCAAGCGCTTTTCGAAACCGAGCAAGATGCGCAGTACAGCTTCTCAAATTTGGTCCTGCCCAAAGATATGGAGAGCTTCATCACCCAGCTGCCTGATGAAGATTGGGTTAGTAAGAGTCAGGCAGGCTTGCCGCCCGTAGAGGCTGGGCGCTTTTGTATTCATGGCAGCCATGATGCGGGAACCATTGCCAAGGACATTGCCTACCCTATCGAAATTAATGCTGGCCTTGCCTTTGGCACGGGTCATCATGGCACAACAAAAGGCTGTCTGCTGATATTTGATGAGCTTTTACAAGAGGGATTCGCGCCAGCGAATATTTTAGATTTGGGTTGCGGAGCGGGCATATTAGCCATCGCAGCAGCAAAAGTATTAAAACGCAATATTATGGCGACTGATATTGATCAGGACGCTGTTGACGTTACGCTAGAAAACGCAGTGCTGAACGGCGTTCAAAGTTTCATCTCGAGCGTTCAAGCTGATGGTTTCGCATCACCTACCCTCAAGGGGCAGAGTTTCGAGCTCATATTCGCCAATATTCTAGCCGGTCCGCTCATGGCGCTAGCCCCTGATATTACCGCCGCTTTAAAGCCTAAAGGCAAAGTCATTCTATCAGGTATTTTGGACGAGCAAGCAGACAAAGTCAGTCTTGCTTTCAAAAAAGAAGGGCTGGAGATTACGCCCCAGCCCTCTCTGTCCGGATGGACGAGTTTATTGGGGACGAAGCTCTAAAGCGCGCGGTTTGCGCGGCGCTGACGGCGAGCCACGCGGCGCGCAATCAGGTTTAACTTAGTAGCTTCGCGAGCAGTCTTTGCTGGTGCTACAAACTCAGTACCTTGTAAAACAGTAGTCATTTTCAGTCTCCTTTGCGGGGGGGGGATCCGCTTTCATTTGATGATTGATATATAGCAAAAGGGAATCCAAAGCAGAAGATACACCTGGGCCGTTAGAGCTATGCATAAACGCATAGCTTGTTAGGATATCGTTAACACCTCTTAACGCTAATTTTTAAACTACGCTCATAAACTGGCGGCTTTAGGATAGCTCTCTTAAGTTTTGTGGTCTAAAGATTTAGCTATGAAACATGATATTGATTTGATTCAGAATTACGACGTTCAAGGAGGGCCAGAATTTGGCCGCCATAATCTCCCTAAACTACGCAAAGCGCTGGCAGCCGCCAAGCTCGACGGCTTTTTAGTCCCACATGAAGACGAATATCAAAATGAATATCTTCCCGATTGTAATGAGCGCCTAATGTGGGTGAGCGGCTTTACCGGCTCTGCGGGCGCAGCTGTAGTCCTAAGAGAGTCCGCCGCCGTTTTTGTGGATGGCCGTTACACGCTACAGCTCCGAGCACAAGTCGATGCAGAATTATTCGAATTTAAACGGCTTGAAAATAATGGCGTTACGGCCTGGCTCGAGGAGAACCTAAGCAGCGGGCGAATGATTGGCTATGACCCAAAACTATATTCGCCTGATGCGCTTGCCCGTCTTCGGCGCGCGATAGAGTCCAAAGGCGCAACACTGACACCTGTGAGCCTGAATCCCATTGACGCGGCATGGGATGACCGTCCCGCGCCCCCTCTTGCACCCGTAACAATACAGCCCTTGGAACTTAGCGGAGAAACCCACAGCCAAAAACGCGCGCGCATAGGCGCTGATATTAAGGCCAAAGGCGCGCAGGCAGCCCTCATCACATCGCCTGCCTCTATAGCTTGGACGCTCAACATACGCGGCGGGGATGTCATGTGCACACCCCTGCCGCTCTCTACCCTGCTTCTTCATAGTGATGGCAAAGCCGAGCTCTTTATTGACGGGCGCAAAATGTCTGCCCCTGTGCGCGCACATCTTGGCAATGAGGTTAGTGTTTATGATGAAGACAAATTACAAGATAGGTTTGCGGCTCTAAAGGACAAAAGCGTACTCATCGACCCCGCAGTCAGCTCTGCCTTTTACTTTGAAGCTTTGGAATCCGCGGGCGCAAAGCTTAACCGCGGGCAAGACCCTATTGCGTTGCCAAAGGCGACTAAGAACGAGGCTGAAGTTAAAGGCAGCATTGCCGCTCATAAGCGCGATGCCGTCCCCCTTATACGTTTTTTGCATTGGCTAGATACAGAGGCGCAAAACGGCGAGATCGACGAGATTCAAGCTGCAACACAGTTAGAGCTTTTCCGCCACGAAACGGGCGCGCTTAAAGACCTAAGCTTTGAAACCATCTCTGGCGCGGGCAGTAACGGCGCCATTGTGCATTACCGCGCAAGCACAGCGACCAGCCAAAAGCTCGCCAGAGGCGCGCTCTTTTTGGTCGATAGCGGCGGACAATATCAAGACGGCACGACTGATGTCACGCGCACAGTCCCCATAGGAGAGCCTAGTCAAGAAATGCGTGAGCGCTTCACGCTGGTTTTGAAAGGCCATATCGCGCTGGCCCAAGCACGCTTTCCAACGGGCACGACGGGCAGTAATCTCGATGTACTGGCCCGATTGCCGCTCTGGCAACAAGGCCTAGATTATGATCACGGCACAGGACATGGCGTTGGGGTTTATCTGGGCGTGCATGAAGGCCCCCAGCGCATATCCAAACGCCCGCATAATGTCGCCCTTCTCCCTGGCATGATTGTCTCCAATGAGCCAGGCTATTATAAAGAAGGAGAATATGGCATCCGTATTGAGAACCTTCAATATGTCACCGCTGCGTCTAAAATAGAGGCTGGCGAGCGTGAAATGTTGGGGTTTGAAACGCTGACACTTGCCCCTATTCACCGCAAGCTTATTAACCTTGGACTTTTGACAAAGGAAGAGACCCACTACATAAACACTTATCATAAGCGTATCTTGGAAGAGATAGGCCCTAACCTGCCAAAAAATTGCCTCAATTGGCTTATAACAGCTTGTGAAGAAATATAGGATTTATGGTACGCAAAACACTCATATCAACGATATTCATTAGCACTGCCTTAGGCTTGGCACAGCTTTGCCAAGCGGCAATATCGTCTAAGGTCAACGCGCAAGATTATCTTGGCGCGGACTGGATGAAAAGCGAGTGGCATAGCGTGAACCCCACAGCTATTAATGACGGCGTCTTTAATAGCTACGAAATCACTACGCCCGACGGCACATATACGGTGCGCGGCACCACGCAAGCGCGCCAGAACATTCGTGAAATATATGCAATCTACCAGCTGCGCGAGCGTAGCATTGCTGATACCTTTGCGAACTCTCTCACGACGCGCACAGTTAACTGGGTCAAAACCCCGCTGAGAACGGCGGGTATGGTTGGAAAGCGTGTCGGTGCAATTGACTCTGTGGGCGATGCGGCACTTTTTGTTCCAAAAGCCATTTATGATACGGGTGATGTCGTCGTCAGCAGCGTTGGCGAATTTGCGGTGACGGGCCGGCGCATTGCAACAGGCGCGGCGGGTACAAAATGTGGGAGCTTCGGCGATTGTGTCAGCGAAGCAGGAACAGATATATGGTCAGGCCTAAACTCGCTGCTCGGTAAACATAATGCCGCGCGCCGCCTTCATGCTGAATTTGGCACGGATCGTCAAACCCAAAACCCGCTACTAAGGCGCGAAATTGACCGCCTATCCTATACGGAGGCCTATACAGGCTCTGCTTTTAAGTTCGCCATTCCAAATGCAAATATAAAATATCTTAGCGATTATCAAACAGGCATTGGCTATTACAACAATGCTGAATTTGCAGCAGGTTATACAGATGCCCATCGCCCAAGAAATGCGCAAAAGAAAATGCTGGCCGATGCTGGTGTCTCGGATGAGCAGATAAACACGCTCTATAAAAGCCCGCTTTACACCCATAATCAACGCACGGCGCTAGCCGGTGCATTATCGATTATTCAAGCCAAAGGACAACTTAGCGGTTTTGTGATGGGCGCGAATTCAGTCCAAACTTTAGAAGACGCTCAAAACATTATTGACGTTTATGGCTATCTTGCCGGCCAAGTTGACCAAGGGCAACTAATGGGCTTCGCGCCAGAACCTGTCATTATCGCGCAGAAAATCGATGGGAGCCTCTTTGCCCCCATACGCGCTGATTATTTGCAATGGAATGATGGCCTCGCCCAAAAAGCAAAGCGACTTTTAGCTCAGGCGCGTAGCACTAATGCAGGCGCGCAGATACATCTGCTAGGCCAGGCTTCGCCAGAAGTTAGCTCGCGCCTTGGCGCAATGGGGATTAAGCTCGTACAAGCAGGCTTATATTAAGCCTGCAAGCGGCGAAGACGGATCCGCATATTTCTTACGCGGCATACGCCCCGCTAGATAAGCCTCACGCCCCGCAATCACAGCATGTTTCATGGCAACCGCCATTTGAATGGGATCTTTCGCCTCGGCAATCGCCGTATTCATAAGAACACCGTCGCAGCCCAGCTCCATCGCAATCGCCGCATCGGAGGCCGTGCCCACGCCTGCATCCACAATAACAGGCACTTTGCTCTGCTCGACAATCAGGCGAATATTGACGGGGTTTTGAATGCCAAGTCCTGAGCCAATCGGCGCGCCGAGCGGCATAATTGCCGCGCAGCCTAGCTCTTCGAGCTTACGCGCAAACACAGGATCATCTGAGCAATAGACCATCACGTCAAAACCGTCTTTAATCAGCAGATCCGCTGCCCGCATCGTTTCTTCCATATCGGGATAAAGATGCTTTGGGTCGGACAGCACTTCGAGCTTAACTAGGTTCCACCCGCCGGCCTCTTTGGCTAAGCGGAGCGTACGCACGGCATCCTCGCCTGTAAAACAGCCCGCCGTATTGGGAAGATATGTAACCTTTTTAGGATCAATAAAGTCGACTAGCATCGGCTCATCAGGATTGCTGATATTGACGCGGCGTACAGCAACCGTGACCATATCTGCGCCAGAGGCCTCTAGCGCGGCTGCATTTTGCGCATAGTCTTTATATTTGCCTGTGCCAATAATGAGGCGTGAGCTAAATTCATAGCCAGCAACTTTTAAAATATCCTTTGACACTATCCGCCCCCAATAAAATGTATGATTTCCAAGCGATCGCCATCGGTCAACATCGTATCTTTGAATATTGACTTAGGAACAATCTCGAGATTACGCTCAACTGCAATTTTTTTCTCTGGTAAGCCCAGATGCGTGAGCAACCCCGCCACACTAAGCGGCGTGGGTAGATCAACATAATCATCGCCATTTATGATTAAGAACATGGAAAATCCGTTAAAATTACAGGCTTGTCGCCTCGCTCTAGCCCCGTTAACATATGTAAAAGAAGAGATTCAATGACAAAACCCATTTACATCCTTAATGGCCCAAATTTGAACCTGCTCGGCACGCGGGAACCTGAGATCTATGGCTCGGAGACCTTGGCCGACATAGAAGCGGCTTGCGCAGAGTCAGCCAAAGAGCATGGCTATAACACAGTGTTTCATCAGAGCAATATTGAGGGCGAGATTGTCGATATGATCCAAGAAGCAGGCCAAAAAGGCAGCGCGCTGATTCTCAACCCCGCGGCCTATACCCATACCTCTGTTGCAATTCATGACGCGCTTAAAACTTTAGACATCCCAGCCATAGAAATTCACCTTTCTCAACCCGCAAAAAGAGAGAGTTTTCGCCGCAGATCTTTCGTCTCCGAAGCTTGCACAGGAACTATTAGTGGATTTGGCGCAAATTCTTACGATTTAGGGCTGCATGCCGTGATAAATCTGTTAAAGACATAATTTACTTAATCAAATGGATTGCTTTCAAAGAGATGTATAATGGCTAGCACCCCCAAAAAAACGGCTTCATCCAGAGCCAAATCAAGCGCGAAAATACAAAGCGATACAAAGCTTGTGCGCGAACTTGCGAAAATTCTAAACGATACGGATCTCACAGAAATTGAGATGAAGAAAGGCGATTTAAAGATTCGCGTGTCCAAGGGCGGAGGCCAAGTTGTTCAAGCTTACAGCGCGCCTACTGCAGTTCCAGCACCTGCCCCTACGGCGGCAAGCCAGCCTGTGGCAGCGCCTGCGGCTATGACTGAAAAACTCGATAGCGCGGCACATCCCGGGGCTGTGAAATCGCCAATGGTCGGCACGGCCTATGTGCGCCCTTCTCCTGACGCCGATCCTTTCGTAAAAGCAGGCGATAAAGTCAAAGAAGGCGATACAATTTTGCTTGTTGAAGCCATGAAGACTTTCAACCCCATTACAGCGCCTAAATCCGGCAAAATCGAGGAGCTGTTAGTTGATGATGGTCAGCCCGTCGAATTTGGCGAAGTTCTCTTCATTATTGTCTAAGGACAAGCTTGCTCGATGCCAGATAAAGTCACATTTAAAAAAGTTCTTATCGCTAATCGCGGCGAAATTGCTTTGCGTATCCACCGCGCCTGTAAAGAAATGGGGATTCAGACCGTTGCCGTCTATTCAGAGGCTGACCGCGAAGCCATGCATGTGCGCCTTGCCGATGAAAGCGTCTGTATTGGGCCCAATAGTGCGGCTGAGAGCTATCTGAATATTCCTGCCATTATTTCCGCCTGCGAAATCACGGGCGCGGACGCCGTTCATCCCGGCTATGGCTTCTTATCTGAAAATGCCCGTTTCGCCGAAATCGTCGAAGCCCATGGCATGGCCTTTATCGGGCCGACAGCAGAACATATCCGCATTATGGGCGATAAAATTACGGCCAAAGACACGGTCAAAGCGGCGGGCATCCCCGTTGTGCCGGGCTCGGACGGCGCGGTTGAATCCTATGAAGAGGCCAAAAAGGTCGCCATAACTGTCGGTTTCCCGCTGCTGGTAAAAGCAGCCGCTGGCGGGGGCGGACGCGGTATGCGCCTTGCCGAAACGCCTGACGATCTCGAAGAAGCGCTTTCTGCCGCCCAGCAAGAAGCGATTGCCGCTTTTGGCGACGGTGCTGTTTACTTAGAGCGCTACTTGACAGGGCCGCGCCATATTGAAATTCAAGTTTTGGCCGACACCCACGGCAATGTTGTACATTTGGGCGAGCGCGATTGCTCGCTTCAGCGCCGCAACCAAAAAGTCCTAGAAGAAGCCCCCTCGCCGACCCTAACCGCCAAAGAGCGCGAGAAAATCGGCAAGGTTGTCGCCAAAGCCATTAAGAAAATCGGCTATCGCGGCGCAGGCACGATTGAGTTTTTGTACGAAAAAGGTGAGTTCTTCTTTATCGAAATGAACACCCGCCTACAGGTGGAACATCCTGTCACTGAGGAAATTACAGGTATTGATTTGGTGCGCCAGCAAATCCGCGTCGCCTCTGGCCTGCCGCTGAATTACGCGCAAAAAGATGTAACCTTTAAAGGCCATTCGATTGAATGCCGCATTAATGCCGAGCACCCCAAGACCTTCGCGCCGTCTCCTGGCAAAGTCATCGACTTTCACGCGCCTGGCGGCATGAATACGCGCCTCGATAGTGCGCTTTATACCGGCTATTCCATTCCGCCTTATTATGACAGCCTCATAGGCAAGCTGATTGTCTGGGGCAACACCCGCGAAGGCGCGATTTTACGTCTGCGCCGCGCCCTCGGTGAAATGGTCATTACAGGGATTGAAACAACAAAGCCGCTACACGAAGCGCTCCTAGATGATCCCGATTTCCTCTCAGGCGACTACAATATTGCATGGCTAGAGGAATGGCTGGAGAAGCAGGGGTAAATTACCTGCTCACTGTAAAAGCTCAAGGCCGCGCGTAAAACCCATCCCGCGGTGTCACATGAACGCTCTTGCGGGCCATAGCTGGCCCTACAGCCCCCAGCGCTAACGCCGTTTTTCTCCCTCTGCTAGCGCTCACGCGGCCTTCCCACGCTTGCGGCCCGCCGTCCCTTAAAGTCTGCCCTATTTCGCGGTAAACACCCAGAGCTGCGCTTATCGCCCATGCACAGCGAAAAGGGAGCTCTTTAATCCCAACTTTGGCGCTGGCGTAATAGGCTTCTGCTATATCGAGCTGCTCGCAGGCCGCCTTATGGAGGGCTGGCCAGTTATCACGATTAAGCTGCGCAGACGCCTTTATCGGCGCGCCGTGTTTTAGGAGTAAATCTTGAGGCATAAAAACGCGATCAGCCTCGGCATCATCAATCACGTCACGCGCGATATTTGTGAGCTGAAAGGCTAGGCCCAAATCACTGGCTCTATCGAGGGTCGCGCCGTTGCGCACGCCCATAATATTGGCCATCATCACGCCGACAACCCCCGCCACATGATAGCTATAATCGAGAATATCATCGACGGTTTTATAAACCCGCTCGCTGGCATCCATATCAAAACCTTTGAGCAATTCATGGGGGTGTTTGTGGTCTATATTGTGATTTCCCACCACGCGGGCCAGACCTGCAAAGACGGGATTATGCGTGGGCTTGCCAGCTAGCGCGTCGCTGGTTTGCTGACGCAGAACGGCGAGCCGTTCCGCCTGCCCTGATTTATAGTCTTCAATCTGCCCATGGCCCATTTCTTGGCCATCAATCACATCGTCGCAATAGCGGCACCACGCATAGAGCATAGAGGCATCATCGCGCAGTGCGGGCGGGAGCACGCGGGAGGCCATCGCAAAGGACTTGCTGCCCTTGGCGATGCTCTCATGGCCATGTTGAGCGACAGCATCCATGAGCTAGGCTGAAATCGCCCCAAAATAATCCATCTTGCCTAAAGGAACACCGTTCTGGCGCAGAATATTATAAACCGTAGTGCTGTGAAAATGCACATTGGGAACGGTAAAGCCCGTAAAATAGCTCATCCCTGTATAGTCCATTTCGCGGTGCGATAGCTTGATTGTAAACTTTCGGTCTTCTTTGCCGCCCAAGTCAGCGTTGGAGACTTTGGCAATATCGGCCTTGGCACGTTCAAGCAGCGCGTAGCACTGCTCAAAACTCGCGGGCGCGCCTTCATAGCTTGGCGCCTTAAAGCCGGCCACACGGTAAGGCGCATTTTTACAAAGCTCGGCCATGATCTGGACTTGCTTTTTCAGGGGCCACATATCTGGCGCGAGGCGGGCATTTAAAAACACTTCTGGTTCTATGTCACGGCTCTGGGCGTTCTCTTCCGCCTTACGCAGCACATGGGCAAGATTATCCAGCAGGCGCGTTAGCGAAAAGATAGCTTGCGGCATGGTTAGTTTAGACATGTTTAGGCCTTTAGCTGCGTTGAGAAATCTTGCTCAATCACGCCAGCCGTCGCTTTGGCTGCGCCGACTACGCCCGGAACACCCGCGCCCGGATGGGTGCCTGCGCCAGTAATATAGAGATTATCAATAACGTCGTCGCGGTTATGCGGGCGGAACCAAGCTGATTGCGTCAGGATAGGCTCTACAGAGAAAGCGCTGCCCAGATGGGAATTCATCTCATTGCGAAAGCCAAAGGGCGTGAGGGTTTTGACGACTGTGAGATCGCGGTTCAAATTTGGAATGGCGTGCTTTTCAATATAGTCCAAAATGGTCTTGGTGTATTTTGGCCCAACCTCGTCCCAATTTACATCAGCATGACCCAAATGCGGCACGGGCGATAGCACGTAATAAGAGCTACACCCTTTGGGGGCCATCGACTTATCCGTCACGCATGGCGCATGCAGGTAAAGCGAGAAATCATCAGGCAGTTTTTTGCCCTTTCCAAAAATTTCGGCAATCAATTCCTTATAGCGGTTCCCCAGCAAGATGATGTGATGCTTAAGATCGGGGCGCTCTGTTTTTAGGCCGAAATAAATCACGAAAAGCGACATAGAATGGGATTTGCGCTTAAGCGCCTTACCGTATTTTTGCCCGCGCGGATGCCCTCGCAAGAGCTGGCTATAAGTATGCACGACATCAGCATTGGAGCTAATCAGGTCGGCTTTTGCTGACCAGCCATCTGCAGCGGTGACGCCCGTCACGCGGTCGCCCTCTGTATGGATATCGGTGATTTCTGTGCTCAAGCGCAGCTCGCCGCCTAGGTCTTGAAAAAGTTTTATACAGCCTGCCACCAGCGCGCCCGTCCCGCCTTTGGCGAACCAGACACCATCGCGTCGTTCAAGCGCATGGATAAGCGCGTAAATCGAGCTGGTCTTAAAAGGGTTCCCGCCAACTAAAAGCGATTGGAATGAGAGCAGCTGGCGCACGCGCTCATTTTTCACGAATTTGGAGACCATGGAATAAACTGAACGATCAGCGCGCAGGCGCACAAGCGTGGGCGCGGAGGCAAACATCTGGCGCACTTTTAGAAAGGCCGTTGTCCCTAGCTTCTCATAGCCCTCGCGGTACAGCTCTTTGGAATAGGCTAAAAATTTGTGATAGCCCGCCACATCATCAGGGTTGCGCACGCGGATTTGCGCCTCAAGATAGTCATCATCATTATTATAATCAAACGTATCCCCGTCTTCCCATTGAAGACGGTAGAACGGATCAACAGGCAGAAGCGTGACATAGTCATCCATATTACGGCCTGAGAGCTCAAATAGCTCGCGCAGGCAATTAGGGTCCGTAATAACAGTCGGCCCGCCGTCAAATTTATAGCCGTCTTCCTCATAGACATAGGCGCGCCCGCCCGGCTTATCGCGGTTATCAACAAGGGTCGTCTGAAACCCCATAGCTTGCAGGCGGATAGCGAGCGCTATACCGCCAAAACCGGCCCCGATGACAATAGCTGTAGGCTTGGCATTTGTTGTCATATTATTCATGTCCAATTATTTGCGGAGAAGTTCCCGCTCTATAAACTTGCTTTCGGAGAAATTCGCAAGGGCTTTACTAATAGGCACTGGCGGCTTTCCGAATAGTATTCTTAGCTTATCTTTCTTCGTAAGGCGATTGCGGTAAAAGCGCGCGACTAGGCCTTCAGGCAGACGGTAAAAGCGCTCTAGTACTTTATAGCGCTGCTCGGGCTTTGCAGCTCTAAAGAGCATGCGATTGAGCAGACGCATAAATTTTTCCTCATAGTAATGATCGCGCTTGTGATAGGTCATTTCATGGAGGACCGCCTTGCCAAAGTCAGGGGCGTTCTTGGAAATCATATCGGCGATGACTTCGCCGCTTTTGGCGGCCTCAAGAATACTATAGCCCGTCACGGCATGGTAATAGCCCCCGCGCATCCCTAGCAAAACGGGGCCTTGTAATTCTTCGTCGATAGCCTCGCCATAAGCCCTTTCCACGCCAAGCGTGATGGGCAAAACACCCTTCTCGCGTCGCGTAACAATATAATCATCAATTCCGAGGCGCTTCTCGATATATTCGACAATACGGTCATTGATTTCATTTTCAGAGAGCTGCGGCCCGTCCGTATAATAAGTATCTTCGACAAGTATTTCAGTGTCTGAAAAGGGCAAACAATAGACAAAGCGGTACCCGCCGAGCTGCTCCACTGTTGCATCCATAATGATAGGCTTTGTCATGCCGTGCGGCGTTTTGGTTTTAATCGTAAGGCCGACGAACTTTTGATATCCTAACGCGACATTCTCATTAGGCTTAAAGCCCCGCGCATCGCAGACGCATTTGGCAATTAAAACCTCACCACTCGGCAAGGTCACGCTTGTCGCTGTCAGGCGCTCTACGGCAGTATTCAGCTGTACTTTCAACCGCCCGCTTTTGATAAAAGGCGTAACGGCGCGGCGCAAACTATCGGAATTACCCGAACAATAAATAATATCCAGGTCTCTGTCATATTTTGGGAACTTCACATTATAGCTGCTCCACTGATGCGCGATAAAAGGCCTAATCCAATCTCGCATATCCTCGCGAATATCGCTCAGATTAAATGACCACGTATGGTCTCCTGCAATTTTATTCGACGCTTCAATAATTAACGCCGTTACATCAGGGTTGCGATTGAGCCCACGCCATGCAGCCATGAGGCCCGCCAGACCTGCGCCTACGATAATTATGTCTGCTTGACCTTTGGAGCTGGTCATAAGATTTCACCTTAAACTTTATCTAGCGTCAAACACTCAAGCATTATCCTTACCTAAAGCAGGGATGAGCCCTGTAATTGCAGTCCTGTAATTGCAGTGCCTATAATTATGTAGATAGACTGATTCTAGAATGTCTTTTTAT
>CALKIX010000089.1 GCA_937995665.1 uncultured Hellea sp.
CTTCCGCCACTATTCGCTCTCCATTAAGCAAGCTTTAATGCTGGGCCTTGTAAATGCGGGTATTGAAGTGCTCGATATTGGCCTTGCCCTCTCGCCAACCGCCTACTTTGCGCAGTTCCATTTAGATTGTGCGGGCGTCGCCATGGTCACAGCCAGCCATAACTCTAATGGCTGGACGGGCGTGAAAATGGGCATTGAAGCCCCCCTCACCTTTGGCCCTGATGAAATGGTCCGCCTAAAGGAAATTGTCTTGGGCGCGCAAAGTAAACCACGCGCGGGCGGCTCTTACCGCTATGTGGACGGCGTGCGCCAAGCCTTTATTGATGATCTGGTCAAAGACGTAAAACTTAAGAACAAAATTAAAGTCGTCGCCGCTTGCGGGAATGGCACAGCGGGCGCTTTTGCAGAGAAAGTGCTCACACGTATCGGGGCCGAAGTTGTCGCCGTGGAATGCGAGCTGGATTATACCTTCCCCAATTACAATCCTAACCCTGAAGACATGAAAATGCTTCATGCAATGGCGGATTCTTGTAAGGCCCACGGCGCGGATGTCGCCCTTGGTTTTGACGGGGACGGAGACCGCTGCGGCGTTGTCGATAATGAGGGCGAGGAAATCTTTGCCGATAAGGTTGGAGTTATGCTCGCCCGTGATCTCTCGGCACTTTATCCCAACGCTCAATTTGTGGCTGATGTTAAATCCACGGGCCTCTTTGCCACCGACCCCGTCTTGATCGCCAATGGCGCCAAAACGGATTATTATAAAACAGGGCACAGCTATATTAAGCGACGCTCCAAAGAGCTGAACGCGCTGGTTGGCTTTGAAAAGTCAGGTCACTACTTCTTTAACGCGCCTATTGGACGCGGCTATGATTGCGGTCTGACATCTGCGATTGCCATCTTGCAAATGCTTGACCGCAACCCCGGTAAATCCATGGCCGACCTGCGCCGCGCTCTGCCCAAAACATGGGGCAGCCCGACCATGTCGCCCTTCTGCGCAGATGAAGAAAAATACGGCGTTATTGAGCGCATCATCGCTGATGTAAAAGCCTCCGCTGAGGCAGGCGAGACTATTTTGGGCCAAAAAATCGTTGATGTGAACACGGTCAATGGCGTGCGAATGACTCTAGAAGACGGCACATGGGGCCTGATGCGGGCCAGTTCAAACACCCCCAACCTCGTCGTTGTAGTCGAATCTCCAGTCTCTGAAGAGAATATGGTTGGCATGTTCCGCGATATCGAAAATCGCCTCGCCAAATATGACGAAATCGGGGATTTTGATCAGAAAATTTAGACCAGTTTTTTATCAAGAATGCATTTGAGACCTTGCCTTAAAGGGTTTCATCCCCCAAATGGCGGCCATGACTACGCATGAGACATCCATAGACACACCTATTGACGACCTTGTCACTGTGTTTCAGCTGGACGGCCAGCCTGTGCGCGGGCGGGCGGTGCGTATGGGTGCCGCCTTAGATAAAGCCATTGGCGATCGCTACCCCGCCCCTGTGGCGCGGCTGCTGGGCGAGGCCATGATGATAGGCGCGCTTGTCGCACGCTCTTTGAAATTTGAGGGCCGCCTAATCATTCAGTGCTTTGGCAAAAATGAAGGCGCGGTCAGCCTGCTTATCGCCGATAGTACAACGGACGGGGCCATACGCGGCTATGCGCGATGGGACGAGGCAAAACTTAAAGACATCATGCTTGATAGCAAGAACCCCGGCGCAGATGTTTTGCTAGGCCACGGGACTTTTTCAATGACCATCGACCAAGGGCCAGATATGGATCAATATCAAGGTCTGGCCGCGATTAATGGCGTGCGGCTTTCTGACTGCGCCGAGCATTATTTTGCACAATCCGAGCAAATCCCAACCAAACTGCGACTGGCCTGCGGGCAAATCCAAGAGGCTGGCGGGGAGATGACATGGCGCGGCGGCGGCATGATGATACAGAAAATTGCCGATGATAAATCGCGCGGGGATACAGAAGATGCGTGGGATACGGCGCGCTCGCTCTTTGGAACGCTCACGGACGAAGAACTGCTTGACCCTGATCTCACGCAAAATGCGCTGCTTTACCGCCTCTTTCACGAAGAAGGCGTACGCGTGGTTGATACGGGCGCGGTTGAGGCCAAATGTATGTGCTCACGTGAGCGCCTGCTCTCCACGCTAAAATCTTTTGATAAGGCCGCTTTGGAAGACATGGCGGAAGACGGAAAAATTTCGGCCAATTGCGAATTTTGCGCCAGTGATTACGTCTTTGAACTTGGCGAGCTTTAAGCCCGCCAAAAAGCCGGCGTTAAAATAACTAACGCCGTCACAATCTCTAGCCGCCCGACAATCATCGCGCTCAGCAAAACCCATTTCGCTGAATTCGGCAAATCCTGATAAGTACCAGACGGGCCGATAATGTCGCCCAGACCAGGCCCCACATTGGCCACGGCGCTGCCGGCCCCTGACCAAGCTGTCATCGGGTCTAGTCCCAAAAAGGACAAGGTAATGGCGACGGCGGCAAAGGTCATAAAGAATAAAAAGAAATAGCTCAGAACAGAATAGACAACACTTTCGGGCAAGGGCCTCCCCGCATAGCGCATCGGCGTAACAGCGCTTTTACGCGGCATTTTAAACAGATAAGCCTTGAGCGCGGAAAGCGCGACCTGATAGCGGAATATTTTTATCGAGCAAGCGGTCGAGCCGGCGCAGCCGCCAATAAACATAAAGACGAAAAATGCGGCTACAGCAAAAGGCCCCCAGCTATTATAATCCGCTGTCGCAAAACCTGTCCCCGTTACAATAGAGACAACGTTAAAGGCTGCGAGGCGCAAAGCACTGCTATTGGTCAGTTCTGAATTGGCCCAAAGATAAAGGGTAATAACGGCAATAAGCGCGGCCATAATGCCAATAAAGGCGCGCACTTGAGAATCTTGAAAAGGCGCGCGCCAATCCCCGCGTGTGGCTATAAGCAAATAAATTCCAAAAGGCATGCCTCCCGCCAGCATAAAAGCAATCCCGACAAGGTCTGCTCCGTCATCCATAAATCCGCCCATTGAGGCATCGGATGTGGAATAGCCCCCTGTCGCGAGGGTTGTCATGGCATGACAAGCCGCATCAAAGCCGCTCATCCCCGTCGCCATATAAGAAAGCCCGCAACACAGGGTGAGAACGACATAAATGCCGCCAATACCTGCCGCGAGCGAGGCCGCCTTAGGCAGAATTTTTTCGCCCATATCAGAACTCTCCAGCCGGAAAAGCTGCATCCCGCCGACTTTAAGCATCGGCAAAATTGCCATGGCCGTCACTATAATCCCGACCCCGCCAATCCATTGCAAGATCGCGCGCCATAGCAATATGCCTTTGGGCATATCATCTAGCCCCGTAAGCACGGTTGCCCCCGTTGTTGTAATGCCAGAGGTCGCCTCAAATATCGCATCAGTAAAGCTCATCTTGACCGGCTCCATTAAGAAGGGCAGCGCGGCAAAACCAGAAAGCGCCATCCAGCTTAAAACAGTTAGCAAAAAAGCCCCGCGCGCGCGCAGGTCAGGCTTAGGTGTATAATTGGCCAAGGCGAGCACAGCCCCGAGCAATGTCGTCAAAATAGCGGAGATGGCAAAAGTGCGCCATGAGCGATCCTCATAGGCAAGGTCCACCACCATAGGGGCAAACATTGCGATCCCCAGCGCGGCGACCATCAACCCAACAACAAAAAATACAGGGCGTAAATCCAGCATGAATACGGCTTATAACAGACCTACCAATTGTCAAAGCCGCAATTTAGGGCGTTTCGGCTTTTGTGCCCTTGCGAATAGCCTCATTAATGCGCCCTCGCAGGAGCGCCGTCTCAACGCTTGTTGGATCAATATTAACAGCCGTTTCAATCAAAAGCTTTGCCTTATCCAAATCATCTTGGCGAAAATGCATATCCGCAAGATAACGCCGCGCCGCCGCATTTTGCGGGTTTTGGGCAACAATATAGCTTAAATGCTCTTCTGCAGCCTTATAATTCTTGGCCATGGCCAGTGCCCGTGCATGGGCAATACGCAGCTCTACATGTTGTTCGGAAATTTTTAGCCCCTCACCTGTAGAGCGCAGAGCATTATTGGCATCCCCCGCCAACAACCAGAAATTTGAAGCTTCTGCGTAAAAATCAGCGCGCATGGCGGGCGTTCCTCCATCAGGCGCTTTGGCAAGGGCTTCAAGGCGGTGGGCAGCCTCGTCCTCATGACCTAGAGCAAAAAGCGCCATCGCCACGCAATGTTTCGCGCGGCGCCCCCCGCCATCATCTTGCCAAATCATAGCTTCTTCAAAGGCTTGCTCATTATCTTTGGCGATGTGCTCCAAACAGCTTTTATGCTTGGCATCAAATTCTTGGGTTAAATCTTCAGCCCTCGCGGCAGGCGCGAAAACTATAGACAAAAGAGGCAAGAGCCCTATCAGAGAATGGAATTTTAACATAAGGGATCTTTAAACAAGCCAAGAGATGACAGCAATGCCGCGCCACATTAAAACACAGTCATCAAAGCAAGGCGAAAAACCCGCCGCCCTTTTACTTGGCGCTGGCTATTGCGCGCGCGCCCTTATCCCGCATTTGCAACAACGCGGGCTTGACATCATCGCAACAACGCGCAGCCCTGAAAAAGCCGAGGCCTTAAGCAAGCGGGGAGCGCAAGCCCTTATACATAAAGGGGAGATAGGTCAGTCTTTGCGCGCCGCCATGGCGAGAGCGGACATAATTATATCATCTATTCCACCAAATGAAAAAGGCGATCCTGTTCTTCAAAACCTGGCCCATAGTGCTAAGGCACTCATGCCTCGTGCGCGCTGGGTGGGTTATCTCTCTGCCACCTCAGTATATGGTGACCGTAAGGGGCAATGGGCGTTTGAGGATGAGTTGATTTTCCCCGTCACGCAGCGCGGGAAAAATAGAAGTCTTGCTGAGCTGCAATGGCTAGAAACAAGCCTGCCAACGCATGTGTTTAGGCTCGCGGGCATTTACGGGCCGGGCCGTAATCCTTTTGCGCGGCTGCGCGCAAGCACGGCCCGTGCCGTGATTAAAGAGGGTCATATCGTCAACCGCATTCATGTTGAGGATATTGCGCGGGCGGTTCTGGCCTCAATAGATAAGCCTAATCCTGTGCGCGTCTATAATATTGCCGATAATCACCCTGCCCCGCCGCAAGATGTTTTAGACTTTGCGGCCAAGCTTATATCTGCGCCGCTGCCAAAGCGCATTAGCCATGAAAGCGCCGAAATTTCGGATATGGCGCGCAGTTTTTATGTTGAGACAAAACGTATTTCAAATGCGCGAGCCAGAGCGGAACTGGGCTGGCGCCCGCTTTATGGGAGTTACAAACAAGGATTAGCGGCAACTCTTAAGGCCGAGTCATCAAGATAAACTCAAGTCTCTTCGGTGTACCGGCTTATAAAATTCACCTCAAATTTCTTGCGGAAAAGCTATATGATAATGCTTTTTGAGCTTGGTATTCTTAGCGCATAATGGCAAGATTATGGGGATAAAGAAAGAATCTTATGAGCAAATCGACCGCCCCAAAGACAGCCTCTCGCCTCTCTGAGTTATCTGAGGCCGCGCGGCTTTATGGCGAGCGCAGCTTTGATAATTACGCGCAGATTCGGTCCGTCGCCGAACAATTGCGCGATGGCTTGTGCAAATGGCTCGATAATGATTTGCAATGCGTCTATCTCGTTCCTCCTCAGGGCGAATTTGGTGCGCAAAATTACCGCTCCGCAGCTTTTTCTGTTTCTGGCAAAGGCTTCCTACCCCTCGAGCCCATTAGTTTTGGCCTTGCCATCAATATTTCAGGCGAAGGCGATTATATGCGCCTTGTACTAACTTGCCGCAAGGAAGGCGAAAAAATGTTCGTCCATATTGAAGATGGCAACGAAACTGAACTCGCCTTACCGCTCGAGCCAAGCGCAATGTCAGCCTTTTATGAAAAAATTCACAAGCATCTTCTGGATTGGTTTGTTAGCCGCGTAGACCATTATGATAATGGCCGCTATGGCAATGCTGATATCGGATTCGATATTATGCGGGCCCAAAGCTAAGCTCGGCTAAACCAGACTTATTCACCAAGGATTATGATTATGGCCGCTGCTGCCGAAATTGCTCATCACGCAACATCTAACCTGCCTTTCAAAATTGCTTTAATTGGCGTTTTGGGCATTGGCGCACAATGGCTCGCGTGGCGATTACAACGCCCTGCTATCGTGCTTATGGCGCTTGCAGGTCTATTTTTTGGCCCCTTAATTGGCTGGATGCTTGGCTTTGATACCCCTGCGCTGATTTCGCAAGCCCTACAAACTTTACATCTTGATCCTATCCATGACTTTGGCGATCTTTACCGCCCTATGATAGGGCTGGCTGTGGCGATTATCCTCTTTGAAGGGGGCATGACGCTCAGTTTCAAAGATTTGGGGGATGCCCGAAATGCGGTGGTGCGTATGGTCGTGCTCGCCGCGCCAATTGCTTGGTTCCTCGGAGCCTGTGCCTGTCATTATATCGTAGGCTTGCCTTGGGATATATCCGCCATGGTGGGCGGGCTTTTTGTTGTCACGGGGCCAACCGTTATTATGCCGCTCTTGCGCCAAGCGCATCTTAAATCCCGCCCAGCCAATGTGCTGAAATGGGAAGGCATAGTCAATGATCCACTCGGCGCGCTTTTCGCGGTGGGCGGTTATGAATTTATCCGCTTTTCGCAGATGGAAAGCTCTATGTTTTTCGTTTTTGGCAAGCTCGCCTTTGCCGCGATTTTCGGCACGATTGTCGGTATCATTTCAGGCTATGGGCTGGCATGGGCTTTCCGCCGCGGGCATATCCCTGAATATCTTAAAGCGCCTATTGTCCTCGCCTGGGTGCTCGCAATTTACGTTATTGCCAATATGCTGGCCAATGAAACAGGGCTACTCGCCGTGACCGCGCTGGGCATGACTATGGCCAATACGAAATTCGCGTCTATGGTCGAGATGCGCCGTTTTAAGGAAAATATCGCGATCATTCTCGTCTCTGGCGTCTTCGTTATCCTCACCGCCACGCTGACACCTGAAGTTCTCAAGCAAATGCTTCCGAAAATTTCAGGACTAGGCGGAGCTATTAAAGGGGATTTCTCGCAGCTTGGTGTTCAAGACTGGAGAATTCTGGCCTTTGTCGCCGCCATGATGATTTTCGTGCGGCCAGTCGCCGTGATGATTTCAACCCTATGGTCAGGCCTTAACTGGAAAGAAAGCTTACTGATCAGCTTTATCGCGCCGCGCGGCGTTGTTGCTGTGGCGGTTGCGGGTCTGTTTGCAGCCGAGTTGGCCCATGTAGGCCGTCCGGAAGGCGCGCTCTTTGTGCCCCTCGCCTTTGCGCTTGTCTTTGCCACCGTGCTTTTTGCGGGCTTCTTTATAGGCCCTATTTCCAAAGCTTTGGGCCTCGCCGCTGGCGGGGGCGACGGCGTGCTAATTGTCGGCGCGAACCCTTGGTCTCTGGGACTGGCTAAAGCGCTTAAAGAAATGGATGTGAAAGTCCTTGTGGCGGATACCAATTGGCGGCGCCTACGCGGGGCACGGCTTGACGGCCACGCCACCTTCTACGGCGAAGTTCTGTCGGAAAATGCTGACTTCCGCCTTGACCATTCGGCCTTTAACCATCTTATCGCAGCCACGCCCAATGATGCCTATAACGCGCTTGTCTGCGTAGAATTTGCCCCAGAGCTCGGCCGTCACCGCGTCTTCCAAGTCGCCAATCAAGATATGGATGAGGATGATGCGGATACCATCGCCTTTACCTCACGCGGGCGTACGCTCAGCTCTCGCGGGCGCAGCTATGATGCGCTAACCCGTGATTGGTGGGGCGGCTGGCGTTTCCGCTCAACGACATTATCAGACAGCTATACGCTGGACGACTTATATAAAGACCGCGGCGATGATATGGATCTTATTTTGGCGAAAAGAGCTGAGGGCGGGCTTGATTTCATCCAGCCAGGCCAAGAAAGCCGGGCCGATGGTGCCATGGTTTTAAGTTTTTGCCCCGTCAAAGACAAAGATGGCGGACGCGGCTTAGGCGCCAAGGCTAAGAGTAGGTCTGCAAAGACAGATGAATCTGAGGAATAATTACAGTTTATATCCATTATTTAAGCCGCTTATTCACGCCTGTTTAAGATTATAAGCCCACAAGGTTAATCTGTATTAACCCTGATGTGGCCCCTCATGCGCGAGTCTTTTGACAAATTTAAATCCAGCTTCAAAAAGCTGAAAGCGCCTGCCAAGCGCACAGGGCTTTTTCTCATCCTTGCGGTCTATGGCTGCGCTATGGCGCTATTTTGCGGCTTGGCCGCAGCCTCACATGATATGCCTTCCGCCAAAACACTCTGGGAGAGCAACCGGCCTGTTAGCGTTCAAATTGTTGACCGTTATGGGCGCGATGTCCTTGTGCGGGGGGCGTCTTCCGCACCCCGTGTACATCTTTCAGACCTACCCCTTTATGTGCCATCCGCCTTTATGGCGACAGAGGATAAGCGCTTTCACACGCATGTTGGGATTGATCCTTACGGCTTTACCCGCGCGATGTGGACGAACATCAAAGCGGGGCGCTATGTGCAGGGCGGCTCCACCATTACGCAGCAGCTGACAAAAAACGTCTTCCTCACACCCGAGAAAACCATAAAGCGTAAGGTGCAGGAAATGATGCTCTCAATCTGGCTGGAGCAAAATTTCACGAAAGACGAAATCTTAGAGATGTATCTCTCGCGCGTTTATTTTGGCAGCGGCGCTTGGGGCCTTGAAGCCGCCAGCCAGCGCTTTTTAGGCAAGTCCGCCGCTGCATTAAATGTCAATGAAGCCGCGATGATGGCGGGGCTTCTCAAAGCGCCCTCGCGCTATAATCCCGTGAACCAGACAGAACGCACTGCTGCAAGAACGGCGACAATTTTAAACCTTATGGCCGCGCAAAATATCATCACGTACGAAAGTCATAAAGAAGCTCTACTGGCCCCAATATCCATTCGACGGCCCCAAAGCGATAATAGCGCGCAATATTTTGTTGATTGGATATGGCCCGCCCTTGAAGCAAGCATCGGCACCCCCACCAGCGATATTGTTGTGCAAACAACACTAGATTTCGAGGCTCAACTCGCTGCCAATACCGCCGTAAACGCCCATATCAATCCTGCGCGAAATGCCAGCCAAGCCGCGCTAGTCTCATTAGACGGTACGGGCGGCGTTATCGCTATGATTGGCGGGCAGTCCTATACCCAAAGCCAGTTCAACCGCGCCGCCCAAGCCCAGCGCCAACCCGGCTCTGCCTTTAAGCCCTTTGTTTACCTTAGCGCCTTTAAAGAAGGACTAGACCCTTGGTCGGAGCGCGAGGATAACGCTGTTAAAATAGGGGATTGGGAACCGCAAAACTTTAATGAAGACTTCAAAGGACGCATGAGCCTTGAGCGCGCTTTTGCAAGCTCTGTGAATACGGTGGCCGTCTCGCTTGGCGAGGAAATAGGCCGCGAGCGCATTATTCAAACTGCGGCGGATTTTGGCCTCACGGGTTTAAAACCACTTCGTTCCATTGCCCTTGGCGCGCAAGTCACCACCCCGCTCGCCCTAACAAATAGTTATCTGCCCTTTTCAAATTATGGGAAAATGACGCCCGCTTACGGTATTCTCTCAGTCTCGACCGCCGACGGAACCCCGCTTTATGATCGCCCCGCGCCAGTTATGGAAAAGGTGCTAAGCCCCGCAGTCCTTGGCCATATGAACAGGTTGATGACGCGCACGGTAGAGATTGGCACGGCGCGGCGCGCCCAAATACAAGACTGGCAAGTGGCAGGTAAGACTGGAACCACGAATGATTTTCGTGATGCTTGGTTCGTTGGCTATGCGCCCGATATCGTCACGGGCGTTTGGGTAGGCGCGGATGATAATAGTCCAATGGATAATGTCACAGGCGGAACTATCCCGACACAGATTTGGCAAGACTATATGCGCGCCGCGCTCGCAGGTCAGCCTAAAAGCAGATTATCCGTCTCGCAACAACCTATGCGCCGCTCACGCAAAACTATCTTGGATTCTCTGCTCAATGATATTGAGGATGCGCTGCCCTAGCTACCATTCCGCCCCAACGGCATGAAGCAGCGCGCCATTTTTGCGCAGCCATTTTTTGGCCGGCTTAACATCATCATAGATAGAGTCGCAAACATCCCAAAAGGCTTGGCTGTGATTGGCTTCAATCATATGGGCGCATTCATGAGCAGCAACATAATCAAGCACAAAGGGCGGAGCTGAAATAAGCCGCCAGCTATAGGAAATATGCCCCTCACCTTTTTTGGTAATGCAAGAGCCCCAGCGCGAGCTGGTATC
>CALKIX010000090.1 GCA_937995665.1 uncultured Hellea sp.
CTATGCCGGGATAATCTAGCCCCGCCGAGATTGAATGGGCATCTTTAATTTGGCCATGCTCATCTTGGAGCAAGTAAGTGCGGTTACCGTGGAGAACCCCCGGCGTGCCGCCCGTTAGGCTCGCCGCGTGCAAGCCGCTATCCACGCCGCGTCCTGCGGCCTCAACCCCGATAAGCCGTACGCTTTCCTCACCCACAAAATCATGGAACAGACCCATCGCATTAGAGCCCCCGCCAATACAGGCAACCACCGCATCAGGCAGGCGGCCTTCAGCGTCTAGGATTTGAGCCTTGGCTTCGCGGCCAATAATCGCTTGGAAATCACGTACCATAGCGGGATAGGGATGCGGGCCTGCGACTGTGCCGATACAGTAAAATGTATCTCCGACATTGGTCACCCAATCTCGCAGCGCTTCGTTCATTGCGTCTTTGAGGGTTGCTGTGCCGCTATGCACCGCGCGCACTTCGGCGCCGAGTAAGCGCATACGAAAGACATTGGGCTTTTGGCGGACAATATCCGTAGCGCCCATATAGACGATGCACTCCATGCCTAGGCGCGCAGCGACTGTGGCCGTGGCCACGCCGTGCTGGCCTGCGCCTGTCTCAGCAATGATACGCTTTTTGCCCATACGTTTGGCGAGCAAAAGCTGGCCCATACAATTATTAATCTTATGCGCGCCTGTGTGGTTAAGCTCATCGCGCTTAAAATAAATCTTCGCCCCGCCAGTTTCCTCGGTCAGGCGCTCTGCAAAATAGAGCGGGGAAGGGCGGCCCACATAATAATTGAGAAAGTAATCTAGCTCTTCTTGAAACTTAGGGTCGGCCTTGGCTTCCTCATAGGCTTTCTCAAGGGCGAGAATAGGCGGCATCAGTGTCTCAGCGACATAGCGCCCGCCAAATTCACCAAAGCGGCCATGCTCATCAGGTGTCGTCATGTTTTCTGGCTTACCCATTATACTAATTTCCTTTGGCAGCTTTCATAAAGGCTTGAATTTTCCGCGCATCTTTTATCCCTGCAGCCGCTTCAACACCAGAGCTAACATCAAGGATAGGCGCATTTGTCCGAACTACCGCCTCAGCGGCATTTTCGGGGGTCAATCCGCCCGCCAGCGCCCAGATTTTGGGGAGCGGAGCATTTTGCAAGATTGTCCAATCAAAAGATAAGCCATGCCCCCCGCGCACAGCTTCGCCTTTGGGGGCCTTTGCGTCATAGAGCATGAAATCGACTGCGCCCGTATAGGCTTCAGACTTCATCATGTCGGTCGGTGTCGAAATACCGAAAGCCTTTATGGTTTTAATCCCAAAGCGTTTTGTAATCTCCGCGGCGCGCTGGGGGCTCTCATCCCCGTGAAGCTGAATATAGTCGGGCTGCATAAGCGCGGCGATGGCTGTGATGATGTAATCATCGGCATTGACCGTGACAGCGACAGTCTTGGCGGTGCCTTTGGCGGGCAGGGACAGCTTGGCGGCCTGAGAGACTAATAGCTTGCGCGCGGATTTAGCCTGGACAATAAAACCCAGATAATCAGCGCCGTATGCAATGGCTGCTTGCACATCTTCGGGGCGCGTGAGGCCGCATATTTTGACTTTCGTGTCCATGGCCTGCGCCTAGCACGAGCAGGCGAGCGGCGAAACTGTTTTCAAAGCCGCTTAAGCAAAATTCATGCCGCAAACGATATTTTAAAACTTTTGCCATAAACCCCTCTCAAATGAGCCGAAAAATCGGCCTTTATGTGAATGGTGAATATTATGGCGATTGCGCCTAAGTTACAGCTCAAACAGGGCCAGTCTTTGGTCATGACGCCGCAATTGCAGCAAGCGATTAAGCTGTTGCAACTTTCAAATATTGAACTTTCAGCCTTTGTTGAAGAGCAGCTCGAGAGCAATCCTCTGTTAGAGCGCGGCACTGGTGATGAAAACCGTAGAGGCGAGATAAGTGAGTCTTTGGGGGGGGGCGATGGCGCGACTGGGGGCGCGGCATCAGTTGATAGTGTGAGTCTGGAGACTCCGGGGGCGCAATCTTCGGATATGGATGCTCCAACTCATGCTATTGATAGCGAAGCCACGGTAATTGAGCAGCGCGCGGCTGATGTTGGCGGCACTGTTGATTGGTCAAAGGCCGGTAATGGTGGCAGCTTTAACGGCTCTAGTGAATATGATGCAGCGGCCAATACGGCCGATGAGAAAAGCCTCTCTCAGCATTTAAACGAGCAGCTTTCCCTTCTACGACTGGAGGGGACGGACCATCTGATTGCGCTGCATCTTATCGATCATGTTGATGAAGCCGGATATTTACGCGCGGCTCTCGGGGACATTGCGGATAATCTTGGCGTCTCGCTTGGGCGCGTTCAGTCTTTGGTTGCGCAGCTTCAAACCTTTGAGCCAACTGGCGTTTTCGCACGTAACCTACAAGAGTGCCTTGAGCTACAGCTACGCGAAAAAGAGGCGCTGGATACGGTCATGCAGGCTTTGCTCGACAATCTCGAGCTCTTGGCCAAGCATGATTTATCCAAACTGATGAAACTTTGCGCGGTGGATAAAGAAGAGCTGATGGAGCACGTTAGGCGCCTTAAAGCCCTCTCGCCCAAGCCGGGCTTAATTTTCGGCGGTGATATGGCCGCAGCAATTGAGCCGGATGTATTTATTCGCGAGACGCCAAATGGCGGCTGGGCTGTAGAGCTGAACTCCGATACTTTGCCACGCGTGCTGGTGGATAACCGTTATTATAATGAGGTTTGCGCAGTGGCGACGGATGAGGCCTCCAAGGAATTTATGAGTGAGTGTCATGCCAATGCCAACTGGCTGGTTAAATCACTCGATCAGCGCGCGCGCACAATTTTAAAAGTCGCAAGCGAAATTATAAAACAGCAAGACGGGTTCTTTGCTTATGGCGTGGATCATCTGCGCCCGCTTAATCTGAAAACGGTGGCCGAAGCTATTGAGATGCACGAGTCAACCGTTTCGCGTGTGACCTCTAATAAATTTATGTCGACGCCCCGCGGTGTTTTCGAGCTGAAATATTTCTTTACGGCTAGCATCCCGTCTCTTGATGGCGGAGAGGGGCATAGCGCCGAGGCAGTTCGTCACAAAATCAAAATCTTGATTTCAGAAGAAACAGCTAAAGATGTGAAATCAGACGATAAGCTCGTCGCGCTATTGCGCGCCCAAGGCATTGATGTCGCGCGCCGCACAGTGGCTAAATATCGCGAGAGCATGGGTATTCCGTCGAGCGTTGAAAGACGGCGTATCTTTAAGCACTCCGCTTAGGCGGGCGGGGAATAAAGCTGCTCGTTCTCCCAATATAAGCCTGATAGGTCTTTCGGCGTCCTAAATCTTGCTCTAACAAGTCGCGACCTGAGATTTTCGTAAGAAATATCGTCATAAGGATAGGGGCAAAAATCGTTGCCCAGCCCCAAGGTGCCTGACAGGCGACTAGCCAAATCCCCCACCACATACAGGCATTTCCAAAATAATTGGGATGGCGCGAATATTTCCAAAGTCCTTTGTCCAGAACGGGTTTAGTCTCTATCGGTCCATCATAATTTTTGTTTTGCCGAATAAAACGTGCGAGTTGCCAATCACCAATGGCTTCGAAGAGAAAGCCTATTAGCCAGAGCAGGGCGCCGAGGATTGAGAGGAGGTCAATTCCCGCCCAGTACCTTTCGCCATCAACCACGATATTTGAACCATTATTATTCTCAACACCTGTAAGGCCCGTCGCCATCGCCACCCAAACAGGGGCGCTGACAATCATCATGACTAGGCCTTGGCCATAGAAAATTGTGAAGAGATTTCTCAGGCGCCATGCGGTCTCGCTCATGCCGTTTTGAACAGCTCTCCGGCGCATGCGGGTGTAACGCTTATCCTCGCCATGGCCCAGATTACGCCGTCCCAGATAAAGCGTTAGGCGTAGTCCCCAAATAATTGGCAGGGCTGCAAGTAAATAAAGGTAAGGCGTTTTAACGTGCGCCAGATAAAGGCAAACCGCCGCTACGACCAAAAACCCAAAACCCCAGAAAATATCAATCAAGCTGGCGTCTTTGACTGCCACGCTGATAGCCCAAAGCGCTGTGAGCAATACAATAATCACGACCGCTGCATGTGAAAAATTGACTAATATATCTGTGAGCATATTCCCGCCTTTTCTTTAATCTTGGCACAGTTCCGCGGCGGAGGCAAAAACTTAGGTTGCGCGGCGCTCGTCGATTGTATCCACAAAGCTGTGATTGACATCTCTATGCTCGGCCTCATCGGCACGCACAGCGATGATGACGTCGCGTAGAGTTGCATCTGGCGCTAGCTGCCAATAATCAATCG
Source organism: uncultured Hellea sp. (assembly GCA_937995665.1). GTDB lineage: Bacteria > Pseudomonadota > Alphaproteobacteria > Caulobacterales > Maricaulaceae > Hellea. The sequence continues at coordinate 4,317 of CALKIX010000090.1, forward strand.
CGATTTGCGGGGCTGGGACATTCTCATGCGTGCCAGCATCAACTTCTTTGAGATATTGCGTGTAGCTAATGACGGCTTCTTCCTCGAAATAGCCTACCACACGGTGGGCTGTGCGCGGGGCAAAGAGATAGAGAAAGAAATAGCAATTATAAAAGATAAGCTGCACCGCTAAAATCAAGAAGCGCTCAAAAGCATTGGGCTGTGCAATCTCGATAAAGGTCATTAAGTGCATGCGCTCATTTTCAGCCTCATCGAGCAGTACCCTAATCCAGCCCTCATCATCGCGCATCTTGCGCAAGGCGGTTAAGTGCTGCCACAGTCCGCCGACCATGCCGGGCACGGCGGCCACCGTTTCAAGCACGACCGCGCGGTGGCCATAGCGTTTAGCGAAAAACTTATCAGCGAAAAAGCGCAAGAACCGCACAAAGCCATAAGCGACTTTATCGCTAAATGTCTTGGGGGCGATATGTGTATCTAGCGCAATATCATAATCTACGACGCGCGGCGCGGGGCGCGGGGGATGTTTGAGATGTTCTTGCATGGCAGTCTCCTATCTCTTATTTATAGTCCCGATATGGGGAGGAGCCGCCAAGGTTAAAGCGGGGCGGAGTGTCGCATATAAAGACTAACCCCGCCGTGCCTCATAAAGCGCAATGGCGGCCGCCGTGGCTACATTAAGGCTCTCGGCCTCGCCTGCCGCGCTGCTGCTCTGCATCGGAATTTTAGCCAGTTGATCGCAAGTTTTGCGCACGCGCTCGCGCAGGCCGGGCCCTTCTGCGCCCAT
>CALKIX010000091.1 GCA_937995665.1 uncultured Hellea sp.
GGTTGCTCCGAAAGAAGCGGATACGGAAAAGCTATCGACCTATGAGTGCGGCTTTAATGCTTTTGATGACTCGCGCATGAAATTTGATGTGCGTTTTTATCTGGTCGCGATTTTGTTCATAATATTCGATCTCGAAATAGCCCTGCTCTTTCCCTATGCGGTGACGCTAGACAAAGTCGGTTTTTGGGGATGGTTCATTGTGATGCTGTTCTTGCTCGAGCTTATCGCTGGGCTAGTTTATGCTTGGAAGAAGGGCGCCCTTGATTGGGAGTAGGGAAAACAAATGAGTTCTATCATTAAACCCGCTGGTTCATCTGCTATCGACCTTGGTACGCCAGCCTATGACCCCAAAAAGCACGACCCTTATTTTGATGGTCTGTCTAATCAGCTCGCTGATAAAGGTTTTGTGACCGCCGCTTCTGATGATTTGGTGACTTGGGCTCGTACGGGTAGTTTGATGTGGATGACCTTTGGTCTGGCGTGCTGCGCCGTAGAGATGATGCAGGCCTCTATGCCGCGATATGATCTCGAGCGCTTTGGTTTTGCCCCGCGGGCTAGCCCCAGACAGTCTGACGTTATGATTGTGGCGGGAACCCTCACCAACAAGATGGCGCCTGCCTTGCGCAAAGTTTACGACCAGATGCCTAATCCGCGCTATGTGATTTCTATGGGTAGCTGCGCTAATGGCGGTGGCTATTACCACTATTCATATGCGGTTGTACGCGGCTGTGACCGTATTGTTCCTGTCGATATCTATGTGCCGGGCTGCCCTCCAACGGCGGAAGCCTTGGTTTACGGTGTCTTGCAACTGCAAAAGAAAATTCGCCGTGAAGGCAATATTGAGCGTTAAATGGAAGACTTAAAAGATCATATCGAAACCCATTTGGGCGAGGCGATTAGCGCAGCTAATATCATCAATGGGGAGCTGACACTTGAGGCTAACCGTGAGGACATCATCAAGGTTATCAGCTTTCTGCGTGATGACCCGATTTGTAAGTTCTCCAGCCTGATTGATATTTGCGGGGTGGATTATCCCGCGCGCGCTCGCCGCTTTGATGTGGTCTATCACATGCTCTCGATGGCGCATAATACGCGCATCCGTATTAAGATCACAACAGACGAAATTGTGCCCGTACAAACTATCACAAGTCTTTTCCCAAATGCCAATTGGTATGAGCGCGAAGCCTTTGATATGTACGGCATTTTGTTCAATGAGCACCCTGATCTGCGCCGCCTCCTGACTGATTATGGCTTTGAGGGCTATCCGCTACGCAAAGACTTCCCGCTTTCAGGCTTCGTTGAGGTGCGCTATGATGAAGAGCGCAAATCCGTGGTCTATGAGCCCGTGAACCTGCCGCAAGAATATCGCAGCTTTGACTTCATGTCCCCATGGGAAGGCGCAAAATATATCCTCCCGGGTGACGAGAAAGCGGAGGAGGGGTGATGGCGCTTAGTATTTGGCAGATAGTAATTCTTGTGCTTTATTTTTCTCAAGGGGTCGCGTTTTGGAAATTATTGCCGCGAGCAGGCATTTCTAAGTGGTTGTGTGTGTTATCTTTAGTGCCTTTAGTTGGGTATATTTTGCTTTTAATTTTGGCCTTTAAGTCGTGGCCAAATGATAAAGAGTTTGGGTGATATTGTTATGACCACAACCGAAGCAACGCTCGAAGGTGATGATCGTAATTTCACCATTAACTTTGGCCCGCAGCATCCTGCGGCCCATGGTGTTTTGCGCCTTGTGCTTGAGCTTGAAGGCGAGATTGTTGAGCGCGTTGACCCGCATATTGGGCTTTTGCACCGCGGGACTGAAAAACTCATCGAGCATAAGACTTACCTTCAAGCGCTGCCTTATTTTGACCGCCTCGATTACGTCGCACCGATGAACCAAGAGCATGCCTTCTGTCTTGCGATTGAAAAGCTGCTGGGTCTTGAAGTGCCGCGCCGCGCGCAATTCATCCGCGTGCTTTATTCTGAAATTGGCCGTATTCTCTCGCATATGCTCAACGTCACCACCCAAGCGATGGATGTTGGCGCGCTGACCCCGCCTGTTTGGGGCTTTGAAGAGCGCGAAAAGCTGATGGTCTTTTATGAGCGCGCTTGCGGCTCGCGTATGCATGCGATGTATTTTCGCCCCGGCGGCGTGCATCAGGATTTGCCGCCAAAGCTTATCGCTGACTTGCTCGCCTGGTGTGATCAATTTCCGCAAAAGCTCAAAGATATTGAGACTTTGCTGACGGAAAACCGTATTTTCAAACAGCGTAATGTTGATATTGGCGTTGTCTCCAAGCAAGATTGCTATGATTGGGGCTTCTCAGGCGTGCTTGTGCGCGGCTCGGGCATTCCGTGGGATCTGCGCCGTAATCAGCCTTATGAAGTTTACTCAGAACTGGATTTCAAAATTCCGCTGGGCAAAAACGGCGATTGCTATGACCGCTACCTGTGCCGCGTTGACGAGATGTATGAGAGCGTGAAAATCATGCGCCAATGTCTCGAAATGATGCCCGAAGGCCCCGTCATGGCCGAAAATAACAAAGTCGTGCCGCCGCGCCGCAGCGAGATGAAGCAAAGCATGGAAGCGCTTATTCATCACTTTAAGCTCTATACTGAAGGCTTCCACGTCCCTGCGGGCGAAGTTTATGCCTGCGTTGAAGCGCCAAAGGGTGAGTTCGGGGTTTATCTCGTCTCCGATGGCTCCAATAAGCCTTATCGCTGCCATATCCGCGCGCCGGGCTTCCCGCATTTGGCGGCTATGGATTACCTCAATAAAGGTCATATGCTCGCCGATGTCTCTGCCATCCTCGGCTCGCTCGACATCGTCTTCGGGGAGATTGACCGCTAATGTCTGCACGCCGTCTTGCTATACGTCAGCCTGAGCAGTTTGCGCTAAGTGCATCTGCTAAAAAGGAAATTTCCAATTGGGTGAAGAAGTACCCTAAGGGCCGTCAGCGCAGCGCGCTTATCCCTGCGCTTTGGATTGCGCAAAAGGATGCGGGCGGTTGGCTCCCTGAGCTAGCCCTGCGCGAGCTTGGCGACATGCTCGATATGGCCTATATCCGCGTCTACGAAGTCGCGACCTTCTATACCATGTTTAACCTTGAGCCTGTTGGCGTGCATTTCGTGCAAATGTGCGGGACAACACCTTGCTGGCTACGCGGCTCTGATGAGCTTAAAGTTATGCTTGAGCGCAAGATTGGGCCGCAGCGCTCTATCTCTGCGGATGGTAAGCTCTCATGGCTCGAAGTTGAGTGCCTTGGCTCATGCTCTAATGCGCCAATGGTTCAGATTTCTAATGCCGATGGTGATCACTATTACGAAGACCTGACAGCGGAAACGCTCGAAGCTGTGCTGGATGATTTGGCCGCAGGTAAAAAGCCGCCGCAAGGGCCAAAGAATGGCCGCTTCAGCTCAGAGCCTATTGGCGGCGCTATGGCGCTCACCACAATCGGGACGGCCAAGCGCATTAAGTCACTGCCAAATGCCGCGGCCAAAGCCAAAATTGTCGATCACGCCAATGATTCAAAACCTAAGCCCGCCGCTAAGAAAAAAGCTGCGCCAAAAAAGGCCGCTGCGCCTAAAAAGGCTGCGGCTAAGAAGCCTCAGGTTATCTATACGGACGGACCAACGGACGGCGCGCCTGATGATTTGAAACTTATTAAAGGTATCGGCCCAAAATTTGAGGGCGATTTGAACTCCAAAGGTATTTACTACTTCCGCCAAATCGGCGCGTGGAAAGCGGCTGATATTAAAATGGTCGAAGAGCTTATCGACTCCATCCCCGGGCGCATCAAACGCGATGAGTGGGTCAAGCAAGGCAAGGCGCTCGCTAAAGGCGGTAAGCCTCGCGCAATGAAGAAAGCGAAATCATAATGGTGCAGCTTCTCCAAGATAAAGATCGTATTTTTACGAACCTTTACGGCTTCCAAGATCACGGTCTTGCGGGCGCGAAAAAGCGCGGCGCTTGGGTTGGTACGGCGGCGATACTCGCCGAAGGCAAAGACTGGATTATTGACCAAGTCAAAGCTTCGGGCCTTCGCGGCCGCGGTGGCGCGGGTTTCCCAACGGGTCTTAAATGGTCATTCATGCCCAAAGAAGTGGGCAATCGTCCGCATTATCTCGTCGTCAATGCTGATGAATCCGAGCCGGGCTCTTGTAAAGACCGCGATATTCTGCGCCATGACCCGCATTTGCTCATTGAAGGCTGCCTTGTGGCGTCTTTCGCGATGCAGGCTCATGCTTGTTACATTTACCTGCGCGGGGAATATATCCAAGAACGTAACCGCCTTCAGGCCGCCATTGACGAAGCTTATGCAGCGGGTCTTGTGGGTAAGAACGCTTGCGGCTCTGGCTGGGATTTTGATATTTACATGCATCACGGCGCCGGCGCTTATATTTGCGGCGAAGAAACAGCGCTTCTGGAAAGCTTAGAAGGCAAAAAAGGCCAGCCGCGCCTGAAACCGCCATTTCCAGCGGGGGCAGGGCTTTATGGTTGCCCAACCACAGTGAATAATGTTGAGTCTATTGCTGTTGTGCCGACAATCTTGCGCCGCGGCGTAGACTGGTGGACGCAATTTGGCCGCGAGAACAATAAAGGCACCAAGGTTTTCTCTATTTCGGGACACGTGAATAAGCCGTGTAACATCGAAGAGGCGCTCTCTATTCCGATGAAGACGCTTCTCGAAGAATATGCAGGCGGCGTACGCGGCGGCTGGGATAACTTAAAATGCGTAATTCCAGGCGGCTCTTCTGTTCCGCTGCTGCCTAAAGAGATATGCGATACAGTCCTTATGGATTTTGACGCGCTGCGTGAGCAGCAATCAGGGCTGGGCACGGCGGCGGTTATTGTCATGGATAAATCCACTGACGTTATTAAAGCCATTGCGCGTCTATCCTATTTTTATAAGCATGAAAGCTGCGGGCAGTGCACGCCATGCCGCGAAGGCACCGGCTGGATGTGGCGCGTCATGGAACGCATGGTACGTGGCGAAGCCCGTACCGAAGAAATTGATACACTCCTTGCCGTGACTAAACAGGTCGAAGGCCATACAATTTGCGCCCTTGGCGACGCGGCGGCTTGGCCTATTCAAGGTCTCATCCGTCACTTCCGCCACGAGATTGAAGAGCGCATCGACAAT
>CALKIX010000092.1 GCA_937995665.1 uncultured Hellea sp.
GAGGGCTTTCCGCGTCCTGATGTTTTAATCGTTGCGCGCGGGGGCGGCTCTATGGAAGACCTTTGGTGCTTTAACGAGGAAATCGTTGCGCGCGCCGCGGCCAGTTCCAAAATCCCGCTTATCTCGGCGGTGGGCCATGAAACCGACTGGACACTGATTGACTTTGTGGCCGATTACCGCGCCCCGACGCCCACGGGGGCTGCCGAAGTCGCCGTGCCTGTGCGCGAGGATTGGCTAGAGACTATCGCGGATTATGGCCTGCGGGCCTCGCGCGGCTTGCGCCGTAATGTCAATGAAAAGTCGACCACGCTTTCCGCCGCCCGCCTGCCGCGTCTTGAGGGCGTGCTGGCGGCCCCGCGCCAAAGGCTGGATATGGCGGCGGTGAAACTGCCAAGCCCTGTGCGTCTCTTTGAGCCCTTGCGCCAAAAGCTTGTTGTCACCAGCACGCGCTTTCCCACGCTGGGGCGTTTGCTTGACGGCCCTAAAAACAGGCTCGCTGTGAGCGCGGCAGGCTTGCGGCCAGAACCGATAAGACGTCATGCCGAGCGGCAAAGCGGGATGCTCTCGCAAACTGCGATGCGCGGCGAGCGGGCGATAAAACGCAGGCTCGATAATAACGCCCAGCGTCTTGCCAAGGCAGGGCAGCTTTTGGATGCCTATAGCTATCAGGGCGTGCTCGCGCGCGGCTATGCTTTGGTGCAAAACGAGGCGGGAGAAGTGGTGCGCTCCAAAGACAAAGTCAGCGCAGGCGAGGGCGTCACGCTCACCTTTGCGGATGGTAAGCGCAGCGCCGTGATTGAAGACGGAGCTATTGCGCCTGTTCAAAAAACAAAGCCAAAACCTAAGCCCGCCAAACCCAAACCCGAAACACCGCAAGGTAATTTGTTTTAGATTTGACTGAATCCCGCGCTTCACATTATGCGCAACTCGCGTTAGAGGGCTCTTATGAATTCTTTTTTCCAAGGCACAGGCGAAGCGGTCATCCATTACGGGGATGCTGACTTTACGATTATGGAAGGCGGGGCCTATGTGACCTGCGCATCTACGGGGCAGAAAATCCCACTTGAAAAACTACGCTATTGGAACGCCGAGCGCCAAGAAGCCTACCGCGACGCCGCCGCTAGTCTCGCCGCATGGAAAAAGGCCAACGCTTGATGCGAGCGCTGCTCTGCCTTGCCCTAGGGGCTGCGCTTGTGAGTACGGCTTGTGCGCAAGAGACACCAAAAATAATTGATATTGAGCCCGCAGCGGAGCGCTCGGGGGAGCTGCGCAGAGCGCCGGAATTTACGCAAGAGGATTTTGACAATCCAAAATATGACAATACCGCTTTAGAAGGGCGCGATTTCCATATGGTTCAGGGCCCGCCGCTAAAGCTGCATTGCTACGGTGTTGAGAAGCAAGGCGGGGCTGTGATGTGCCGCACAAAACCAAACGCCAAAGTCAAAATTGGGCGCTCTGATGATGATTTCTATTACGAGACAGCGGATGATAGAGGCTATCTGCTCGTCGGTTTTGACCGTGATGAGCGGCGCACAATTGTCGAAGCCGAAGGCAATCGCCTTGAGTATAATTTTACGCCGCGTGATTATGATACTTCGCGCATTGACGGCCTCCCGCCCAGCCAAGTCTCGACGTTTACAGAGGCACAGCTCAAACGTATTCGCAACGCCTCTGCGCGTAAGAAAAAGGGCTTTGCCTCGCGCGCTCAAGAGCTCGGCTTTACCAATGGTTTTGAGCTGCCCATCAAAGAAGAGTTTATCAAGACCACGAATTTTGGCGCGCAGCGAATTTTAAACGGGGAGCCGAAAAAGCCGCATTACGGCGTTGACCTCGCCGCCCCTGTCGGCACGCCAATTTACGCCCCTGCGGACGGCATTGTGAGCCTTGCCGATGATGAGCTTTATTTCGAAGGCGCGATGGTGCTGCTCGATCACGGCCAAGGGCTTATCTCGATGTATCTTCATGTCGACGCGATTACTGTGCAGGAAGGCCAAGCCGTCAAACAAGGCGAGCAGATCGCCACGGTTGGGTCAAAAGGCCGCTCTACGGGGCCGCATTTATGCTGGCGTTTAAAGTGGCGTAACCGTAATCTAGATCCAGAACTTTTAACGGAATGGCCAAACGATGACCATTAATGCGGAAAATTGCGAGACGATGGCGCAGGTACGCGAGGGCGTTGACGCGCTTGACCGCGAGCTTGTCGCGCTGCTGGTCAAGCGCCAAGCCTATATGAGCGCGGCGGGCCGTATCAAAAATGACCGCGACGCCGTGTATGATGCAGCGCGCATCGAAGATGTTGTCGAGAAAGTCCTGACTGAGGCCCGCAAACAAGGTCTCTCCGAAGACATCGCCGAACCCGTCTGGCGCCTCCTAATAGAGCGCTGCATCGCCTTTGAATATAGCGAATGGGATAAAATCCGCGAAGGCCAAAAGCAAAGCGCTTAGAGTCCTTTTTTAATTTTCGGCACCAGCCCGCTCCCCCACCCGGCCACCCACTCAGAGTGACCCTATGGGTGGCCGGGTTGGGGAGCGGGACGGAACAGCCCCTAACGATAATGCACCTTAGGCCAGCGCCGATGCACCCAGAACCATTGGGCGGGATGCTCTTTGACGCGGTCTTCCATAAAGCGGTTGATTTGAGACACCCCCGCAAAGAGATCGGCCTCGCGCTGGCCTGATTTTGTTAGCTCTAGGGGCGGATAGTAAGTCACGATGAATTTCGCGCCGTCCCGCACCACGCCCATGGGCACAATCGGGCGGTTCGTTTTTAGCGCGAGCCGCACGGCGCCTTGGGCGGTCATGGCCTCGTGGCCAAAGAACGGCACAGACAAACCGCCATTAAATTTTTGGTCATTAAGAATAGCAATGCTCTCGCCATTTCTTAGCGTTTCGAAAAGTTCTCGCCCGCTTTTCACCCCCGCTTTTTGGACAAGGAATTTTGTCCCATAGCGCTCGCGCTGCTCGCGCACGCGCTTATCAATATGGGGGTTATTGATTTGGCGGTAAGTCACGCGCACAGGGTGGCCTGATTGTGTGAGCACGGTCGCCATAACTTCCCAATTGGCAAAATGACCTGAGATGAAAATGGCGGGTTTGTTGACTTCGAAGATTTCTAGGCCGCGCACTTCGACACGGTCATCATCTGCGAAAGCTTTGACCCGGTGCATGATGGGGAACTCGGCAAAGGTGCGGCCCGTATTCTCCCATTGCCCGCGCAGCAGGGTTTTTATCTCGTCCTCTGATTTATTGGGAAAGGCCATCGTCAGCCCTTTGCGCGCAATGGCGTGCTTGGACGTCAGCGGGCCGATAAGGCGCAGCAGCATACCGCCAAAGCCAGAGATTGCCGCGAAGGGAAAGAGCTTTAAAATCAGGCTGAGGCAATCATAGGCCAAAGCTTCGAGCCGCCAAGACAGCCTACGGGTAAGGCTGGGCTTACCGCTCATTATTTCACCCGCGAGCGGTTAATAATGGGATGCAGCAAGCGGCGCAGGGTCAGCTCATCTTCGAAATGCACGGAAAC
>CALKIX010000093.1 GCA_937995665.1 uncultured Hellea sp.
ATAAAGCTAGGGGCACATCAAATATCTTTGGTTGCGGATAGTAATATTTGTGGTTGTTAATTATATTTTTGGGGCTTTGGGTTAGATTTATTCGCTAATTATACGGCGGATTTATGTCTATAGCGAAAACACAGCCACAAAAGACTTATGGCCATGTGCAATATTATGCTGCGCTGGACGGGTTTCGTGGGCTCTTGGCAATCTTCGTGGCTATTCATCATGCGACTTGGTTTTCCTATTTGAACTACCGTTCTTTCATCAATGAGGGTTTTGTCATCATTGATTTATTTTTCGCTTTTTCGGGCTTTCTAATGTTCACCCTCTATGCAGGAAAGCTCAATGATAAGGCGAGCTGCGTGAATTTCATGCAGCGGCGCTTTGCACGGCTCTATCCCATTCATATATTTATGCTGGCTGTCTTTGTAGGCTTTGCCGTCTTACGCCTTTTGGCGCATAAGGCTGGTTTTGCGGAACATGAAGCGGGCGAAGTCCTCCCCTTTAGCGCGGGCGCGGCTGAGGGCTGGGGGAGCGTTCTAAGTCATATTACATTGACCCATTCTATGGGGCTGCATGACAGCCTGACCTTTAATTATCCAAGCTGGACAATCAGTGTAGAATTTTTCGCGTACTTTGTTTTCATGGCCATGATGGTTTGGATGCCGCCGCGGAAGACATGGCATTTTGGCCTCATCGCTGCCGGCGTAGCGGGGGTTTATTACGGCCTCTCGCGCGTCAAGCCGAATATAGATATCACCTATGACCTTGGATTTTTCAGATGCCTTGGCGGTTTCTTCACCGGAATTTTAGCCGCTTGGGTGCATGGTAAACTCACTGCACGGCGTATAGAAAAGGGCCCGCCAAATCTTGCGCTTTCAACCTTTATTGAAGTTGTGACAGTCACGCTAAGTGTTTTGTTCGTGATTTACTGGACGGGTAAGCTGCAATTTTTTGTCGCCCCTGTCATGTTTGCTTTCATGGTGGTTTTCGCCTCTGATAGCGGATTGGTCTCGCGTTTTATGAGCTTGCCTATCTTTGCCTATTTGGCCAAGATTTCTTACTCAGTCTATATGATACACGTTATTATCGCGATTGCCTTTGCTATTGTGGGTGCGCGCCTATTCCCTGACTATCTTGTTGTCGGCGATATTGAGAACGGGCTTTGGGGCGATCTTTATAATATCCCTTATCTTATTACGGTTATCGCGTGCTCACATCTGACGTGGAAATATGTCGAAGTCCCGGGCGGGATGTTCTTGCGTAAATTAAAGCTGTCAAAATCAGCTCGTAAAGTTACGGCCTAAAGCTTGCGCTGAGTCAATTTTGCCTTTATCGGCAAGCCATGACTAAAAAACGCTATGACAAACTCGATCAATTAGGCGGGGCGAATGTTCTACCTAGCTCACCAGATGAGGCCGTATTAGAGCGCGTAAAGAACCCGTCTTCTGAAGATTATATGGTGCGTCTTGTTGTGCCTGAATTCACCTCTATCTGCCCTGTGACAGGCCAGCCCGATTTTGCGCACATGGTTGTTGATTATTGTCCTGATGAGTGGATTGTCGAGAGCAAGGCTTTCAAGCTTTATATGGGCAGCTTTCGCAATCACGGAGATTTTCACGAGGCCTGTACAACAGGTATTGGGCAGCGCCTTGTTAAAGAACTCTCGCCAAAATGGCTGCGTATTGGCGGCTATTGGTATCCGCGCGGCGGCATTCCGATTGATGTCTTTTATCAATATGGCAAAGCGCCAGACGGGGTGTGGATTCCGGATCAGGGCGTGCCGCCTTATCGCGGGCGTGGATAGAGGGCCTTTTTGGCTATGGTAGGTCTTTAGGAAGCGCTGATAGACCTTTGTCATTCATCTCATCGATGAGCTTTACCAAAGCCTGTGCCTCTTGCGGGCCTGAATAAATATCGCCATTGATGAAAAAGGCTGGCACGCCGCGAATTTTGCCAGCTTGAGCGCGCGCTGCGCTCAAGTGTATAGGTTCGACATTGGATTGATCCGTCAGGCAGGCTTCTAATTCCTCTTCATCGTCCAGTCCCGCACTTTCGGCCACTTTCAGATAGGCTTCGCGGCCCTTGCCCGCTTTGGACTGCTCAAAAATGCTTTCCTGATTTTCCATTTGATATTCGATGACGTCAAAATAGGCCTCGTCCTTGGCGCATTCAGCGATCACAAAGCCAACCATAGATAGCTGCTGGGGCGCTGTGGGGAAGGGCCGAAAGACAACACGAAGTTTACCGCTTTCCACAAGGTCTTTTTTTATCTCTGGCCATTCATTGCTGAACCAATCCCCGCAATGGGGGCAAGTTACAGAGGCATAGATAATCATAGTGATAGGCGCGGTGCTGCTGCCTATGACGCGATCTTCTGGCGCTTCGCTCAGCACAAATTCAGGCGCGGGCGCTGTAGCCGCTTCAGGCCCGCTACCGCCTTCCTGCGCAAAAGCAGGGGATGTGAAGAAAGAGACGCTCAGAAAGGCTGCCATCCAAAGGCTTTGTTTATTTATCATTAGAGAGGACTCCTCGTCCGAGTTTTTCAAGGGCTGATTTTAAGCCGCCTTCGGGAATTTTGGCCAGCCCCTTTTGCAGTTTGCCTTGCTGGCTGGGCGAGAGACCGCGTTTGCGCGCTTGTGCGGGCGCTTTTGCTGATATTTTAGACTGCACTAGCCGAATACGGGCCACTGAGCCTTCGCCCATATGGGCGTTAAGCCGTTCTAATATGGCCCCGCTCGCCGCCATAATCAGCGCCGCAGCCCCGCCTGGGGCTGAAATCACAAGTGTGCGGCCCTCTTTGCCGCCTGTAAATTTAACGGGGGTTGAGATTTTCGCCCAGCGCTCGCCGACGATTTGGGGCCAGTGCTTATGGAGCATTGCAGCAGAAGAGCCGCCTTGAAATTTCTTAGAGAGCGGCCTCACAACTTTGGCCACGGCCATGCCCGCCGTTGGTGCAGGGCGAAATTGCGGCCTTCCCCGCTGACCTTCTAGCCATTTATTTAAGACTTGCTTGTTTTTGCGATCATTCTCCACAGGTCTAAATGACCTATTGAACCGCGCGCGTAAAGCAGCCACATCAGGTTTAGAATGAAAAAAAGCACAGAAATCACCAAAATGCGCCAGCGCCTGCTGGACTGGTATGACGCACAGGGACGCGAATTGCCTTGGCGTGTGCGACCCGAGGCGCGCGCTGCGGGGGTTCAAGCTGACCCTTATGCGGTCTGGCTGTCTGAAATTATGCTCCAGCAAACCACCGTGCCCCATGCCGCGCCTTATTGGAAAAAATTCTTAGCGGCATTTCCAACCGTTTCGGATTTGGCCCATGCTGAGCGTGACACCGTCTTGGCCATGTGGGCGGGGCTTGGCTATTATGCCCGCGCGCGCAACCTGCATAAATGCGCTAAAATGATAAATGATGAGCTCGGCGGCACGTTCCCTAAAACGGAAGCCGAGCTTTTAAACCTGCCCGGCATTGGGCCTTACACAGCCGCAACGATTGCCGCGATTTGTTTTGATGAGGCCACCAATATTGTTGACGGCAATGTGCAGCGCGTGGTCAGCCGCATTTTCAAAATCGAAGACCCGCTGCCTAAGGAGCAGAAAACCTACCGCGATCATGCGGCTATGCTGGCCAGCCCGCAGCGGGCAGGGGATTACGGCCAAGCCTTGATGGATTTGGGCGCAACCCTATGCAGCCCGCGCTCGCCTAAATGCGAGCTTTGCCCCTGGCAACCCCATTGCGCGGCTTACAAAGATGGGCAGCAGACGGACTATCCAAAGAAAACCAAAAAGGCCAAGCTGCCCCTGCGGCGCGGCGCGGTTTTTGTTTTGTTTAGCAAAGGGCATGTTTTACTCGAGCGACGGCCTGATAAAGGCCTGCTAGGCGGAATGATGGGCTTTCCGGGAACGCCTTGGGGTGAGGCGCCTGCCGCGCCATTGGAAGCTGCACCTATGAAACGGAATTGGGAGAAATGCGAAGGCGAGGTGCGCCATATCTTTACGCATTTTGAGCTGCGCTTGGATGTTTATACGGCCCAGATAAGTGAAATGATTGAGGGAGAGTGGGCAAAGCTTTCCGATATAAAATCCTATGCCTTGCCCAGCGTTATGACAAAATGTCTCTCCCTTACGGGCAAGGCTTAGCCCTTAGGCCATTTTCTCCATTTCAGCACGAATATTGGCACGGTGGGCATCAATCGGCTTAAGGCCATCTTCTGATTTAAAGTGCCAGAACGTCCAGCCATTGCAGCTAGGCGCGCCTTGAACATGGGCGCCGACCTTGTGGATAGACCCTTTAAAGTCGGCCGTCGCAAGGCTGCCATCAGGGCGCACACGGGCCATAATTTTGCCATTAGGCGAGAAGAGCTTACTGCCAGAGCGGATCATACCGCGCTCAATAAGATGCGCGAAAGGCACACGCGGCTCGGCGCGTTTAGATTTAGTAACTTCAACATTTTTCAGCGAGCCTTCATTGATTTTCTCAATGCGGCGGCGCGCGTGAATGATATATTCTTCTTCCCTCTCAAAGCCGATAAATTTACGGCCCAGCTTTTTCGCGACAGCACCTGTTGTGCCTGTGCCAAAGAAGGGGTCAACAATCACATCGCCGGGGTTAGAGGTGGAAAGAATAACGCGGTGGAGCAGCCCTTCAGGCTTTTGTGTTGGGTGCGCTTTTGACCCGTCGCCTTTTTTCAGGCGTTCCATACCCGTGCATATTGGCAGCGTCCAATCAGAGCGCATCTGCACGCCGTCATTCATCATCTTCATCGCGTCATAATGGAATGTTGGTTTGGCGTCCTCGGTCTTGGTCGCCCAGATGAGCGTTTCGTGCGCGTTAGTAAAGCGCGTGCCGCGAAAGTTAGGCATAGGGTTGGTCTTGCGCCAGATAATGTCATTTTGAATCCAGAATTGCTGGTCTTGCAAAATCGCGCCGACGCGGAAAATATTGTGATAGCTCCCAATCACCCACATAGAGCCATTAGGCTTAAGGATACGGCGCGCGGCTTGGAGCCAATCATGCGTGAATAAATCATAGGCGTCCATGGTATCGAACTGATCCCAGTCTTCTGTCACCCCGTTAACTACGGAATTATCAGGACGTGAGAGGTCCCCGCCAAGCTGTAGATTATAAGGCGGGTCGGCAAAGACGAGATCTACGCTGTTTTCAGGCAGCGCATTCATATTGGCAATGCAGTCACCTTGGATGATTTGATTTAGAGGCAATTTGCTCACGTTAATTCCTTTTATTTTCCAGCGCCCACGAATCGCCATGCAGTGTTTTGTGTCAGAAGGAATTGTTGCCGCTGATTTGGCTAATAAGAGGTTAAATGCTTGAAAAATTTGAACTTTTAATCTTTTGTTAGGTATGGTTAATTTTTAGCCTGTGGATATTAACCATAAGCAGGATGCGGAGGTTTTCAAAAGAGGGGGTACGCGTTGCCTCGCCCCGTATGACGACCTTGCCCCACAAAGAGGTACTGCCGGACGGCAACGCGCATCCAAGCTATAGGCAAAGCTGTCTGAATTTATGCTGAGGCGGATTTTCAGATTAGGTTCATCTTAAAAAACGCTTCAAAAGGCGCTGGAGATTAAACTGCGCTGCCGCCTATGGTCAGGTTCTCAACATAAAGGCTAGGCTGGCCCACGCCGACGGGTACGCCTTGCCCAGCTTTACCGCAAACGCCAATACCAGGGTCGAGCTCCATATCATTTCCGATATGGCGGATTTGGGTGAGCACAGTCGGCCCATCACCAATGAGGGTCACGCCTTTAAGGGGCTCTTCAACCTTACCGGCTCTAACGCGGTAAGCTTCGGTGCATTGGAATACAAATTTCCCGCTTGTTATATCAACTTGTCCGCCGCCAAAATTGGTTGCGTAAATGCCGTCTTTTAGGTCGGCCAGCATTTCTTTGGGGTTAGCATCCCCGCCCAGCATAAAGGTATTGGTCATACGCGGCATGGGGGCATGGGCAAAGCTCTCACGGCGGCCATTGCCTGTCTCTTTTACGCCTAAGAGCCGCGCATTAAGCCGGTCTTGCATAAAACCCGTCAAAATGCCGTCTTCAATAAGAACGGTGCGCGATGTGGGCGTGCCCTCATCATCAATCGTCAGCGAGCCGCGCCGCCCTTCGATGGTGCCGTCATCAACAACTGTAACGCCCTTGGACGCCACACGCTCGCCGAGCATGCCAGCAAAGGCCGAGGTGCCCTTGCGGATAAAGTCGCCTTCAAGGCCGTGGCCCATAGCTTCGTGGAGCAAAACGCCGGGCCAGCCAGGGCCAAGTACAACGTCCATTTGTCCCGCAGGAGCAGGAACGGCTTCGAGGTTGACCATGGCTTGGCGCAAGGCTTCTTTGGCCAGCGGTTTCCAAAAGTCAGGATGGATATAGCTATCATAGCTTTGGCGGCCGCCAGCCCCGACATATCCGCTCTCACGGCGGCCATCTTTTTCGGCTGTGATTTGGATGTTCAGGCGAACGAGCGGACGAATATCGTCATAGCGTTCTCCGCCAGCGCGCAAGATGGATATAGCGCGGCGATTTCCGCTCATTGTCACAGAGACCTGCACCACAGAGCTATCTAGCGCGCGGCAATAGGCGTCGATTTCTTGTAGCAGCTCGACTTTAACGCCGAACTCTGGATGAGCGACAGGGTCAATATCGGGATATAATTTTACATTGGTACGCTGGGGCGCGGGGGCAGGGCTTGCGGTATGTCCATCTTTGGCCATGCTGACCGCTTCGCCAGCACGGGTAAGCGCGCCTTGGCTCATATCTGTGCTTTGAGCAAATCCGCTCGTTTCGCCTGCAACACAGCGCAGGCCGAAGCCGCGTGAGCTATCAAAATTAGCGCTTCTTAAGCGGCCATCATCAAAGCTAAGCGATTCTGATGCGCTGCGCTCAACGAAAAGCTCGCCATCATCCGCCCCGCGCATAACCTCGTTGACATGGCTTTGAGCGGCTTCCGGGGTTAAATCACTATCTTGGAAGACAAAATCTTTGTGGTTTTCGGGCATAATTGACGCTTTTTATAATTCGGGCCTTTATGTAATGACTTTGTCAGGATAAACAACCACGATAATGCGACAATCCGCGCGACGATTCTTCCTGATTTTCTTGAAGAGTTTCGTTATATGAGTGTCAAATCTCGAGGCTGAGTCTGCCTCCTTAATAGATATGAGAGTTATTATGCGTCTTAAACGCCTGATTTTAGCTAGTTCTACCGCCCTTTTTGCGAGCGCTATGCCTGCATTAGCCAACAAGCCGACTGATCGCGGCATTTGGCTTCAAGAGCCAGCCACCGAGCTTATGGACCAACTCATTTGGTTACATGATTTCGTGAGCTGGATCATTTTGGGTATTGTCCTCTTTGTTATGGTCTTGATGGCTTACATCATGATACGCTTCCGCGAAAAAGCTAATCCCGTGCCGTCCAAGACAACGCACCATGTTGGTTTGGAAGTTGCTTGGACGATTGTTCCGATTGTCATTCTTCTAATTATGGTTGTCCCATCCATGAGGCTTCTATATTTTCAAGATGCGCTTCCCGAGACTGAAATGACGATCAAAGCGACAGGAAATACATGGAATTGGGAATATACATATCCAGGACAACCTGACCTTGATAGCTATATCTCTAACCCATTGGATAAAGAGCAAGCAAAATTTGTTGAGACTTATCTGGCTGAAAAATCAGTGCCTGAGGCCAGTGAATTTGGTGAGCCTTATCTTTTGACAACAGATGCGCCTTTGGTTGTGCCTGTGGATACAAAGGTGAAGGTCTTAATCACATCTTCAAATAACCTGCATTCTTTCACGGTTCCTGCTTTTGGCATTAAAATGGATGCCGTGCCTGGCCGTATCAATGAGACATGGTTCGAAGCTTACAAAACAGGTACGTTTTATGGTCAGTGTTCAGAGCTGTGCGGTATCAATCATTACTATATGCCGATTGAAGTGCGTGTTGTCCCTAAAGCTGAATATGCCAAATGGATTGCTGGGGGCGGTGGTTCACATAAAGAAGACGCTCTTGCGGCCTATGCGGACTTTAAAAAGAATAAAACAGCTGCGCTAAATGGTGGCCTCACCATCGCTGCGCAGAAATAGGAGAGAGAGCATGGTAGCGATCCCAGAAGGTTCAGTTGGCGGCTATGGTAGCCATGACGACCACGATGAAAAGCCCGGTTTCTTTGCGCGTTGGTTCTATTCAACAAACCACAAAGATATCGGTACGCTTTATCTGATTTTTGGTATCATTTCTGGTCTTATTGGTGGATACCTCTCCTTTATGATGCGTATGGAGCTGGGTGAGCCTGGTATTCAATATTTCGCAACGGGCCATGATTATAACGTCTTTGCGTCTATGCATGGCCTGATTATGATCTTCTTTATGGTGATGCCAGCCGTTATTGGCGGATTTGGTAACTGGTTCGTGCCGATTATGATTGGCGCGCCGGATATGGCCTTCCCGCGCATGAATAACTTGTCTTTCTGGCTCTTGCCCGTAGCCCTTATCTGTCTTTTGATTAGCTTCTTTGTGCCGGGCTCTGCCTCTGGTAATGGGTTTGGCGGCGGCTGGGTGATGTATCCTCCGCTCTCAACAAGCGGCGCCCCGGGACCAGCTTTTGACTTTATTATTATTGGTCTTTTGGCTGCGGGGTTCTCGTCTATCTTTGGCGCGATTAACTTCATTACAACAATTTTGAACATGCGCGCGCCGGGTATGACAATGCATAAAATGCCGCTCTTTGCGTGGTCAGTGCTCGTAACTGCCTTCTTGCTTTTATTGGCTCTGCCAGTTCTTGCGGCTGCGCTCTTCATGCTCTTTACCGACCGTATTGACGGCGGTACAGGCTTCTTTGACCCGGCGATGGGCGGCGATCCTGAGATGTTCCAGCATTTGTTCTGGTTCTTTGGTCACCCTGAAGTTTATATCATGATTTTGCCAGCCTTTGGTATTGTCTCTCACGTTGTCTCTACATTCTCGAAAAAGCCTATCTTTGGATACCTCGGCATGGCTTACGCGATGGTTGCCATCGGCGTTGTTGGCTTCGTTGTGTGGGCTCACCACATGTATACAGTTGGTATGGATGTTGACCTGAAAGCTTACTTCCTCGCGGCCACGCTTGTTATTGCGGTGCCCACAGGCGTGAAAATATTCTCATGGCTTGCAACAATGTGGGGGGGGTCCATTCGTTTCACAATTCCAATGCAGTGGGCGCTAGCCTTTATCTTCCTCTTCGTTGTTGGCGGCGTGACAGGCGTTGTCCTTGCCAATGCAGGTGTTGATGTGGCCTTGCATGATACATATTACGTGGTCGCGCATTTTCATTACGTGCTGTCTATGGGCGCGGTCTTTGGTATCTTCTGCGGATTTTACTACTGGTTCGGTAAAATGTCTGGCTACCTCTATAATAAGTGGCTCGCAGCCGCGCATTTCTGGCTCTTCTTTATTGGTGTGAACGTGATTTTCTTCCCGCAGCACTTCCTAGGGCTAAATGGCATGCCGCGCCGCTATGTGGATTACCCAGAAGAATTTGCCTTCTGGAACTCTGTTTCTACCGCCGGCGCGGGCATTACATTGCTCGGCACAGCCTTCTTCTTTATCATGCTGATCGAAGCCTTTATTGTGCGCCGTCCAGCGGGTGAGAATTATTGGGGCGAAGGTGCGACAACGCTCGAATGGACATTACCATCCCCGCCTCCATTCCACATCTTCAACACGCTCCCGCGTATCGAAGACAATGATGATGGTCATTAATGGCCGCTAATCTGCATAATGATTTAGATAAGGCTGCATCTTCGGGTGCAGCCTTTAATCCATCGGGCCTCAGCCTTGCGGAGCCTTCGGATTTCTTTGCGCTGATGAAACCGCGCGTCATGAGCCTTGTGATTTTCACGGCTTGGGCGGGGATGGTCTGCGCGCCGGGAAGCTTGCCGCTTTGGAATGCCATTGCCTCGATTATCTGTATCGCCGCGGGTGCAGGAGCTTCTGGCGCGCTCAATATGTGGTATGACGCAGATATTGATGCCCAAATGAGCCGCACGAAAAAGCGCCCGCTCCCCCAAGGCAAAATGGCGCCGCGCGCTGCCCTTGGCTTTGGCACGGCCGTCAGTATCGCCTCCGTCTGGATGCTCTATATCGCGTCTAATGTTATCGCTGCGGCGCTTCTCGCCTTTACCATTTTTTTCTATCTCGTGATTTACACGATGTGGCTTAAACGCAGCACGCCGCAAAATATCGTTATTGGCGGAGCGGCGGGGGCATTTCCGCCTATGATAGGCTGGGCTGCGGTGACTGGCGATATTACGCTGAACTCCGTTTTGCTCTTTATGATTATCTTTATCTGGACCCCGCCCCATTTCTGGGCCTTGGCGCTTTATAAGACGGGGGATTATGAAAAAGTCGGTATTCCGATGATGCCTAATGTGCGCGGGCCAAAATCTACGCGTAATCAGATTTTAGCCTATAGCGTGCTTTTGGCCACCATCGCAATCACGCCAATTTTCACCGGTCTTGCAGGCCCGATTTTTGCGCTTTTCTCTGTTGTGCTAAACATGGCGTTCTTGGCCTTAGCTTTTAAAGTATGGCGGTCGCGCGCAGGTGAAATTGCCGATAGCGCTGATGAAGCCTCGCTCTATGCCGTGGCAGCAGGGGACCGCGCCGCGCGAAATCTCTTTGCTTTCTCGATTATCTATCTCTTCGCCATGTTCGGGGTGCTTGCGGCGGAGAGCTTGCTGACGAGATTTGCCTAAAACTTACGGCGTATAGACCGTGTAGGCGACTTCTGCGCCGATAGTGCCTACACCTATAGAGAAATCATAATCGCTATTATTTGAGCTATCGGGCGCGCCTGACAGGGAATAGCGGATATTGAAAGAGACGGCTTGCTCAAGCAATGTGCCGCGTAAACGCGCCGTGCGCCGCCCGCCGTTAAAAAGCTTGGTTGGTCCTGCGGACATATCGCCCAAATCATTGATATTGCCGTCAATACCGCCCCCGCCAATAGCAGGATTTTGCGCCGCGCTGCCCCACGCGCCTGCGCCCGTTCCGCCCGTGCGGTTAATGAGGGCGCGAAAGCCAATATTCTCATAGTTAAGGGCAGTAAAATCACCTGTGGTAGTCAAGTTGTTGGCTTCGGAGAAAATATCAAAAGGTGCATTGGAGACCACAAGAAAACGCGAGACATGGCGCGAATCGCGCACATTGATGTCTGTCGTTGCGTCCAAACCAAAACTTGTGAGGCTGTCACTGGCTTCAAGAAAGTCAATATCCCCGCCGCCCGGATTGCCAAAGGTGCCGCCGCTGGTCTCGTCAATAATATCAAGGCGCCGCGCCCCGCCTGAGAAATCATGGCCTGGATCAAAACCACTATTAGAGTTAAATACAAAACCGTCTGAGCCAATAAGGTCAGGCGCAGCAGATCCGCTACTGTCAGGGGTCAAAAGGTTGAAATCAACCGCCACAGGCGCTACGCCGCCATTGGCTTCGTCCTCGGAGCCTCCAATGACCACAACAAGGGCTGTGGCGTTAAAATAGGGGCGGTCAATAATACTCGCCAGAGTAGGGGACGCCGCTGCGCTCAAAAGCAATAAAGCGGTTGCCGAACCCGCAAAGATATGTGACCCACAAAATTTCATGGCCTGATAATAGCAAAACACTCTTAAACATGACCGTGTAAATGTCCTTTCTAAAGCGTTTGAGCTTATGGTTAAGATCGTTTTAAAATCGGAGTTTTGGGGTGTAGTAAGCGACACTATGGCCTAGCGTCTTTATATATACGCACGACTTAAATGCTGTATATTGTGGGCGAAGTAATGAAAGAGATATAATGAAGGAATATCGCGGAAAACCGACGAAGTTTCATACGCCAACGCCTGAGGAGCTCCGCGCGCGAAGTAAGCGCAATGTGGCTATAGCGCTAGGACTAGCTTTATTTATGCTTTTCGTCTTTGTGACCATGGTCTCCAGAGGGATTATCCCAGATGTCAGTTGATAAGGTATCAGCGGATAGGGCCAATACGGCGAACCTTAAAACGCGGCGCGTTTTGACCGGTGTTGGCCTGTCTATGCTAGCGCTGGCCTTTGCTTCCAAACCGCTCTATGACACTTTTTGCAAGATAACGGGCTATGGCGGGACCACCCAAGTTGCGCAAGAAAATCTCTCGGAAGTTCTCGAGCGCAAAGTGACAGTCAGTTTTGATGCCAATGTCACGGATTTACCATGGGATTTTGAGCCTGAGCAGCGCAGAATGAATGTGCAGCTTGGCCAGACGGGGCTTGCCTATTACAAGGTCAAGAACCGCTCTAACAAGCCTATGGTTGGTACGGCGACTTTTAATGTCACGCCGATCAAAGCCGCTCCCTTTTTTGTTAAAACAGAGTGTTTTTGCTTTACCGAGCAGCGCATAGAGCCCGGGCAGGAAATCTCTATGCCTGTTCTGTTTTTTGTGGATGCACAACTCGATGATGAGGCGCGCTTGGATGATGTGAGCGATATTACGCTCTCATATACCTTCTTTGCGGTTGAAAACCCGACATTGGAGACAAAAACCGTAGATGCGACCTTGCGCCGCGAGGGGCTGAACTAGCGCGCTTGACTGTTGCAGCATGGCATTTGTGCGTTTATAGCACAGCCAGATTGACTTATTAGAATCACTACCGAGGGACTTATGGCCGGACACGCCGTTGAACACGACTATCACCTTATTCCACCTAGCCCGTGGCCATTCCTATCGGGGGTGGCTTGTCTTATCTGGGGCTTAGGCATGGTTGTCTTCTTTGCAGGACTAGTAGACCGTACGGGCGATAGCCCGATGATGGAGTTTTTCTTCTCTAATGGCCTTGATACGCTCAAATCATCCATAGTCGGTGACGGCTCTATTTCTGGCGGTTGGATTATTCTGCTAATTGGCTGTCTTTTCGCAGCTTACGTTATGTTTGGCTGGTGGCGCGATGTGGCCCGCGAGTCTGCGGCAGGCGATCATACCCCTGTTGTAGATATCGGCCTGCGCTACGGCATGATAATGTTTATCATGCAAGAAGCGATGTTTTTTGTCGGGTGGTTCTGGATTTTCTTTGAGCTCGGCCTTTTCCACAAAGTTCGTGCATCGTGGAACCCTGATATTCTTGAGAATGCCTCTGCCTATGCGGATACAATGGCGCCGGGCGTTGTTTCCGTGAATGCCTGGCACTTGCCGCTAATGAACACGCTTATTTTGCTACTCTCAGGGACAACAGTCACTTGGGCTCACCATGCGCTCATGCATGGCGATCGTAAGGGTGCGAAATGGGGCCTTGGCCTAACTGTTGCTTTAGGTCTTTTCTTTACGGCTATCCAATTTATTGAATATGCTGAGCTATTCGCACACCGCGAGTCGGGCCACGAAGCTTGGATTGGCAATGATGCTTATGGCTCTGCTTTCTTTATGGCGACGGGTTTTCACGGACTTCATGTGCTTATCGGGACAATTTTCTTGATCGTTTGCTGGGCACGCGTGGTGCGCGGCGGCATGAAGCCAGAGAAACATTTCGGTTTCGAAGCTGCGGCTTGGTACTGGCATTTTGTAGATGTCGTCTGGCTCTTCCTCTTTGCGTTTGTCTATGTTGTCTTTGCAACAGGCGGCGTACATTAGCACTGCCTCATGACGGCGCCGCTTCCCCCCATTGCGACAGGCCTGAGAGGGCGCTGCCCATCTTGCGGGGAAGGGGCTCTTTTCCAAGCTTTCCTGACTTATGCCCCGCGCTGCGAAGCTTGCCACGCGGATTTTAGTCTTGAAGATGCGGGGGATGGCCCCGCTGTTTTCGTAATCTTTATCGTTGGGATTTTTATTATTCCCATGGCGCTAGGCTTTTCTATGATTTTGGACGCGCCTATGTGGCTGACTTTAATCGTTTGGATTCCGATTATTGTGCTTGTCAGCCTCTGGCTCTTACGTCTGCTGCGCGGTGTCATGTTTAATCTCCAATGGAAGCATGACGCGTTGGAAGTCAAATCTAAGGACATTCGGAAATAAATGCGTTTGCAGTTCAAACCCATGCCGTGGCTCAGCGCTATAACAGCAATATGTCTGGTCATACTTATCAGTCTTGGCACCTGGCAATATCATCGCTTGCATTGGAAAAAAGTGTTGCTCGCAGAGATCGAGGCGGCTGTAAACGCCCCCCCACTTAACTCCCTCGCAGAGCTAGAGGCGAGCCTAGCGGCTGATAAGCCGGTCGATTTTCGGCGCATTGGCTTTAACGCATTTGTAGATAGTAGTGCATCTTACCTCGTTTATAGCTCGCGCTCTGACGGCATTTATTGGCGTCAATTCTCGCCCATGCAAGAAGGCGTACACAGCTTCTTTGGCGCTTTTGGCTATATTAAAGATGAAGAGCGAGGTAAGGTAACTGACACGCTGGCACAGCCACCCATCAGTCCCGCCTCGCTTGCGGGCTATATTCGAAAAGATCACAAAATGGGCGCGATTGAAGCGTTGGTGAAGAATAAAGCCAATCCCGAGAGAAACCGCTATTTCAAATTCAATCAGACGCGAGATTGGGCGCAGGGCAGTGCTGCTTCATATTACATTGATGTTGATGCGCAGATTATGGATGCGAGCCAACTCCCTATTAAGCGCCCTGTAATCGCCAATAACCATCTGGACTATATGCTGACATGGTTTAGTTTTGCGGGCATACTTCTTATCATATACGTACTTATTCATGTGCGAAACGGGCGGTTGAAATTCCATGAAAGCCAATAGCAATACAGTTTTGACAGGGAATGCAGCAGGCGGCTCTGTGATTTTGCGCCATCCGCGCTGGGCTGATTTTGAAGATTGGGTTGAGCTACGCCGTGAGAACCGCACCTTTTTAACTCCATGGGAGCCGCTCTGGAATGAAAAGCATCTCACTCGGGCTTCATATCGGGCACGTTTATCTTGTTTTAAGAAAATGACATCTAATGGCGAAGCCTTCCCCTTTCATATTTTTCGCAGTGAAGGTAACCGCCTCATAGGCGCGTGTAGTCTCACCCATATTGACCGCATCGCCCAATCAGTTAAGCTGGGCTACTGGATCGGTGAAGATTATAATCGTCAAGGTTTTGCCCGCGCCTCAGTGGGCGCGGCCTGCCGATTTAGCTTTGAAATATTGGGCCTGCACCGCGTAGAGGCGGCTGTGAAACCTGATAATGAGGCCTCGATAAGGGTATTGGATGCGCTCGGATTTAGCCATGAAGGCTGCGCACGCGGCTATCTGAAAATCAATGGTGTTTGGGCTGACCATGATATTTATGCAAAGTTATCAAGCGATTAGGGCTGCTTAATAGTTGTCTTTCTCAGCCCCGCACAGGCTAGGGTTTTCAAGTTTTATTAATTTTTAAGAGATTTGTGAAACATATCGTTCCCAATGGTTGAGAATATAATAATGGTTTGGGGCTTAGTTATATGATATTTCAAGATAAATTCGGGAAGATATTTAATCAATTCCTCGATGATACCAAAGGGAATTTCGCAATTATGTTAGCGATTATTCTCTTTACTTTAGTCCTTGGCGTTGGCGCCGCTCTCGATATTTCAAGAATGATAGGTGCGCACGCCAAATTACAAGATTTATCTGACGCGACGGCCTTAGCCCTTATTCAAAACCCAAATTTGACGACTGCTAATGGCACAGAGAACTTTACGGCACTTATTCAAGAACAATTGGAGGGCAATTCTCTATATTCGAATTTAGATGTTGATCTGGACGTCGAAAAGAAACGGGCGAGAACGGCCTTAAATGTGACGACGACATCACAGCTTAATCTATTCTTTCAAGGGCTTTGGGGCCAGAGACAATCTATAGCCGTGAAGAGTGAAATAGAATTGGGAACACAGCATCTGGAAGTGGCGCTTGTCCTTGATATTTCTTCATCCATGAATGACGACCGTCTCAAAGAAATGCAGGCTGCGGCGCGCTCACTTATAAGTACATTGCTTGATAAAAACTCACCGAATGCGAGTGTCTCTATATCGCTTATCCCTTTTGGCGGCACAGTGCGGCTTCCTGATGGACTGAATAATATGGTATTAGGGACACCGCCGACAAACCATTGGGCAGATGGAACCTGGAATAACTGTCTTTTCCTCCAGCCGAGTGATTACTCGAACGGTCTGCGCTCAAGTGATGAATTTTTGTATATGCCAGACTTTTATACGTGGAATAATGGTCAGCTCTGGTGTCCAAGGCCGGGGAATGAACTCGTTGCTCAAACGGATGATAAAGACCGGCTTTTTGCGACGATTGATAGTTTCCAAAGGTCTGATGGTACAGGAACAGATATAGGGGTCGCATGGGGTTTTGCGACGCTGGATTCAAGTTGGAGAAATAGATTTCCTGATGCGAAATCAGGGACGCCAAGGGCCTTTACGGCACGAACGCGTAAGATCATGATCGTGATGTCTGATGGCGGGATGACTGGCCAATATTATCCGCACGCAAGCGAGCTTGCAGGGGCTGGTTCTTTTCCTATTAAATCAACCAACGAGGTGATTCTCGAAACTCAGACACAGATAGGCTATTATGGTATTTGTAATCATGCCAAACTTAGGAATATTGAAATCTATACGATTGGATTTTTAATTAATAAGGTTGGTGATGAAAATAACTTGAAAGCCTGTGCATCAGATGAGTCTAAGCATTTTTCCGCCAATAAAGGCGAGCTTTTAGAGATTTTTGATAAAATCGCCTTGGCTATTTCGCCGATACGTATAGCGGGGTAGAGGCTGGCGCTAAGCTGAGCCGCCTTTGCCGGCGAGCATTTCTGGCTTTATACCTAAGCTCGCCAGCGCTTTGCGCCATTTATTTTCATGGTCCGTATCAAAGATAAGGGTGTCGTCTGTCTCGGCGACAATCCAAGCATTGTCTTTAATCTCTTCTTCTATCTGCCCTGCACCCCAGCCTGAATAGCCTATAGCGAGCATGGCGAGGCTGGGTGAGCAATCCTCCACGAGCGCTTCTAGGATGTCTTTGGTCGATGTCAGGTGAAGCGTATCTGAAAGCTTTACGCTAGTTTCGCTTTTGAAATAATCGGCAGAGTGCAGTACGAAGCCTCTATCAATATCAACAGGCCCGCCCGAGAGTACGTGGCTATCAGCAACGCGTACCTCGCCCTCAATCCCGATATTGCCCAGCATCTCTGAGAGGAATAAATCATCTTTGGGTTTATTGATGATAAGGCCCATGGCACCTGTGCGGTCATGAGAGCAAATATAAATCACGGCTGCTTTGAAGCGCGGATCGCCCATTTGGGGTGTTGCAATTAAAAGCCGCCCGCTTAGCCTAACATATGCGGAATCAGTCATATAGTTTACTATAACGCTTAAAATCCTTTTTCGCTAGGCTTGTAAAGCTGCTCCTTACTGGCCATATGTATATACAAAGAAAAGATGATCATAGGAGTGAGAATGTCTATTCAAAAAGGGGATAAAGTCCCATCCACCACATTTATGACTATGGGCGAAGATGGCCCAGCGCCTGTCTCCACAGACGATTTATTTACGGGCAAGCGCGTTGCGCTTTTTGCGGTGCCTGGCGCCTTTACGCCGACCTGTTCAGCCAAGCACCTCCCAGGATTTTGCGAGCATGCAGGCGCTATAAAAGCCAAGGGCGTGGATACAATTGCTTGCACCTCCGTCAATGATGTCTTCGTCATGGATGCTTGGGGTAAAAGCCAAGAATGCGGCGCGGCCGTTGAGATGCTTGCTGACGGTAATGGCGTTTTTGCAAAAGCTATCGGACTCGAGCTTGACGCCTCTGGTTTTGGCATGGGCTCGCGCTCACAGCGCTATGCTATGATTGTTAATGACGGCACCGTGGAGAATGTCTTTGTAGAAGAAGGCGGAGAGTTTAAAGTCTCATCAGCAGAATATGTGTTAGACAACTTATAAAAATAGAATCTCTAAAGCCAAAAATAACTATAATCTGTAAGGGAGATTATCATGGAAAGTGGTCATGTAATTTTTATTATGTTGGCGGTGTTGGCAATTGTTGTTGTCAAAATGGCCGTCAAAACCATACCGCAAGGTATGGAATACACGGTTGAACGCTTTGGGAAATATACGCGAACGCTCAAGCCTGGCCTGACTTTGATTGTCCCGTTTATCGACCGTATTGGTTATCAGATGAACATGCGCGAGCGCGTGATTGATATTCCGTCTCAAGACGTGATTACCAAAGATAACGCGATGGTCACCGCCGATGCTGTTGTTTTTATCCAAGTCGTGGATGCGCGCATGGCGGCCTATGAGGTCAATAATCTTGATAACGCGATTAAGAACCTCTGCCTGACCAATGTACGGACAGTCGTGGGCTCTATGGATTTGGATGAGACGCTGTCCAAACGCGATACGATTAACGCCAAGCTACTAAACGTGATTGACCAAGCCACTGATCCTTGGGGCACAAAAGTCACGCGGATTGAGATTAAAGATCTCTCCCCGCCCGCTGATATTACGCAAGCGATGAACAAGCAGATGAAAGCCGAGCGTGAAAAGCGGGCTGACATCTTGACGGCCGAAGGTCAAAAGCAGAGCCAAATTCTAAAGGCGGAAGGCGAAAAAGAAGCCGCCATTCGCGAGGCTGAAGGGCGCAAGTCTGCTGCATTCCTCGACGCTGAAGCCCGCGAGCGCGAAGCCGAAGCTGAAGCCCGCGCGACAGCCATGGTCAGCCAAGCGATTGCCAAGGGTGATGTGAATGCGGTGAATTACTTCGTTGCTCAGGATTACGTCAAAGCTTTTGGCGAGCTTGCCCGCTCCCCTAACCAGAAAACGGTGATTGTGCCCGCAGAGCTCTCAGGGCTAGCGGCTACAGTTGGCGGTATCTCAGCACTGCTCGATAAAGGCAGTAATGCCAAGAAGAATTAGGAGGGCATCACTATGAATACAGGTGAAGAATCCGCGATCCTACTATTACTCGAAACACTTAACGGGACGAAATGGATTGTCCTTGGCGTGGTCTTGCTTATCCTCGAAGTCGTCACAGGCACGACCTATATTCTCTGGCCCGCCGCCGCCGCCCTTTTGGTTGGTCTCGTGGCTTTCATTTTGCCTATCCCTTGGACGATGCAGCTTCTGCTGTTTTTCATCATCTCTTTTGCCTTGTTGGTTGTTGGACATAAATATGTTCGCCCTAAGCTGAACCGCGAGGGGCCGAGCGATATTAATGACCGCGCACAATCTATGATTGGCATGCGGGTTAAAGCGATTGCTGATTTTGAAACGGGTCTCGGCCGCGTTCAGGTAGGGGATACGCAGTGGCGCGCTGCGATTGCAGAGGGCACCGCTAAGGCTGGCCAAGAATTACGTGTGCTTTCCGTCAAAGGCACGACCCTGCAAGTCGAGGCGGTTTAAGCTTTTAGGACTTACTCTCCGTTACGGCGCTGGGCATTTGGTGCATGACGTCCATGACGGATTTAATCAGCGGAATTTCGTGCTGCATGGCGCGGTAACCGCGTTCAATAAGCTCATCGGCTTTTGTAAATTCAAGCATGCCAATATGGCCGATGCGCGGAGCAACGAAAACATCTGGCGGGTCGCCCGCCAGACGTGAGCGCGAAATTCTATCCATGACAATATTGAGCGTACCCATCATAACAGAGCCTATTTTTGGCGCATTACCGCCTTTATTCTCGCCCATCATGCTTTTGAGTAAGAGGCGGTCGGGGCGTAATTTATTCAGCGATTGAGAGGCGAGCTCAAAGGGGTCAGCCGTATCGTCACCTTCGTCAAAATCCATTTCGTGCGAGCTGCCTATGGGGCCAAAGGCATCCCCGTTCAGGCTAACGGCAATAACCATATGCGCGCCGAGCGCGCGGCAGGCGGAGACAGGCACGGGATTAACCAGCGCGCCATCAATCATATGGCGGCCATCAATCTTGATAGGCTCAAAAGCCCCAGGCAAAGCATAGGACGCGCGAATAGCGGGAACGATCGGCCCGCGCTGGAGCCAGACTTCATAGCCCGTACGCAAATCGCAGGTGACGGCGGCATATTTTCTGTCTAAATCTTCAATGTTCACATCGCCCATATAGTGACGCAGCACGCGGGCTAGGCGTTCACCTCGCATAAAGCCAGACCCGCCCCATCTTACATCCATATAGCTCATCATGCGGCGTCGATTGAGTGAGCGCGCCCAGTCTTCTAGCACGTCAAGCTTGCCAGCTAGATAGGCCCCGCCGACGAGTGCTCCAATAGAGGTGCCGGCAATGATATCGGGGCGAATGCCGGCCTCGATAAGCGCCCGTATGGCTCCGATATGGGCCCAGCCCCGCGCTACCCCACCGCCAAGAGCAAGGCCGAGCGGCGGTGTCTTATTTTGTCCGGTCAAGGTTGTATCAATACGCATGATTTTGATTACCCCAAGGGGAGCGGAAAAGGCTAGCCCTAATTTGGTCACATAGGTGCTTTACGCAGCTCAAGAGTCGGGGCATAAGCGCCCAAACAATAGCTGAGGCAGACATGTCATTTATCAAACGCATTTTTACATGGTGGAACGGGTCAACGTTTGGCACAAATTTGCAAGTGCGCCGTAAGGGCGAGAAAATCGGCGAGGACGATTACGGCAATACTTATTACCAGGAAACAGGCGAGGGTTATGATGGCCGAAAGCGCCGCTGGGTGACTTATACGGGCTATGCCGACGCCTCGCGCGTACCTGCGGGCTGGCAAGGCTGGCTAGCGCATACAAGTGAGCTGCCCCCCACAGAGGATGGCTATGTGCCCCATGATTGGGAGCGTGAGCATCAGCCTAATCTGACAGGCACTGTCCACGCCTATAAGCCCAAAGGCAGTCTTGACCGCGGCGGCGAGCGTGCCAAAGTGGCGGGGGATTACGAAGCTTGGTCGCCTGATGCGTAAAGCCTGCCTTATACTCGCGGCCCTCGGCTGCGTTGGCACTGCGCAAGCTGACAATATTGCCGGACACTCGGCCGTCCTGCGCACATTAGATAAGGTCACGGCGACCACAAAAGACTATACGGTCAAGGTTGGTGACGTGCTTTCTTATGGTTCTCTAAGCGTGGCGCTTCGCCACTGCGAGAAACGCCCCCCTGAGGACATTCCAGAGACTTATGCCTTTCTCCAAATTGATGATCAAAAGCTCGATGGCAAGGGCGGTGACGGCGAGAAAGAACGTGTCTTTTCAGGCTGGATGCTCGCCAGTAGTCCCGCGGCCTCCGCGCTTGATCACGGCGTTTATGATGTTTGGGTAATTGATTGCAATGTGCCTGAGCCTGTTGAGCCTGAGTCGCCAGGAGACGAAGCAGATGATGAAGGCCTCTTAAATAAGCTTCGCCCCTCACTCCAATAACGCCGTACGAGGCCATCAATGGTGACTTTCGAAGAAGCCGAAATAGAAGCGCTCGTCACGGCCTTCTATGCCCGCATACGTAAAGACCTAGAACTCGCGCCTGTTTTCGCCAGTAAAATCAAAACAGCAGACTGGCCGCATCACGAAGCCAAAATCGTCGATTTCTGGTCGTCCGTCCTGCGTAAATCTGGCCGCTATAGGGGCAATCCTATGGCCAAACATGCGAAGGTGTCCGGCCTCTCGCCCGAGCTATTCACCCGCTGGCTGGATTTATTTCGCGAGACGGCGGAAAAGGTATTATCGCAAGAGCAAGCCGTCTTTGTCGATAAAACCGCCAAGCGTATTGCCCAAAGCCTGCAAATGGGCCTCGCCTTTCACTATGACGGACAAGAGATAGGGGACCACCCGTTCAAAGCTTTTGGCCTGCGCTATGAGGGGCGCTAGATTGCGCGATTAGCCCGCTTTAAACATCAACGTCATCGACGAATTGCGCGTGGTCTTGGATGTATTGATAGCGCAAGTCTGAGCGTTTCCCCATAAGGGTTTCGACAAGGGCTTCTGTGCTGGGCAGGTTATCCGCGTCAATGGTTATGCGGGCTAAGCGCCGTGTCTTAGGGTTCATGGTTGTGTCTTTAAGCTGCTTAGCCATCATTTCGCCAAGGCCCTTAAAGCGTCCAATTTCTATTTTCCCGCGTCCCGTAAAGACCGACTCGATCAGCTCATCTTTATGCGCGTCATCAATGGCATATTCAGTCTTTGTGCCTTGGCTGATTTTATAAAGCGGAGGCATAGCCATATAGAGGCGGCCTGCATCAATAAGCCCCGGCGTATAGCGGTAGAAGAATGTAATCAGCAGGGCGGCAATATGCGCGCCGTCCACATCGGCATCGGTCATAATTACGACCCGCTCATAGCGCAGATCATCAAGCTCGAACTTCTTACCAAGCCCAACGCCCAGCGCGGTGCAAAGGTCTGAAATTTCAGCATTAGCCTGAATTTTAGATAGGGTTGCGCTCTCGACATTGAGGATTTTACCCTTAAGCGGCAAGATAGCCTGCGTCTCGCGGTTGCGCGCTTGTTTGGCAGAACCGCCGGCACTATCGCCCTCAACGATAAAGATTTCAGTATCTTCTGAATTTTTGCGTGAGCAATCAGCGAGCTTACCGGGCAAGCGCAGTTTCTTCGTGGCTGTCTTACGGCGCACATCGCGGGCCTTGCGGCGCTTAACGCGCTCATCGGCGCGCTCAATCGCCCATTCCATTAGCTTGGCCGCATCTTTTGGAGAACTAGCCAGATAATGGTCAAAAGGATCGCGCACGGCATTTTCAACAAGCCGCGTGGCTTCGGAATTAGACAAGCGGTCTTTGGTCTGGCCTTGGAATTCTGGGTTTTTAATAAAGACAGAGACCAGCGCGCCTGCGCCAAACATCACATCATCGGGGGTGACGTGGCTAAACTTTTTACCCATGCCCGTAATGTCGGCATGCGCGCGCAGGCCTTTGGTAATCGCCGCGCGCAAGCCCGCCTCATGCGTGCCGCCCCCGCCTGTGGGAACCGTATTACAATAAGAGCGCACAAAGCTATCAGCTTCGCCAAAGCCTGCGGGCGTCCAACTGACAGCCCATTCAACACGGCCATGGCCGCTTTCTTTTTTGGAACGGCCCGCAAAGATAGCATCCGTAATGGTCGCTTTGCTGCCAAGCGTTTCAGTAAGATAATCAGCAAGGCCATCAGGGAAGTGGAACACAGCTTCATGCGGAATAGCGTCTAGCTCTTCGACGAGCTTGGGGTCGCACTTCCAGCGAATTTCGACGCCGGGCTGAAGGTAAGCTTTAGCGCGCGCCATACGGAAAAGCTTGGCGGCTTTGAACTTGGCCTTGGGGCCAAAAATTTCAGGGTCAGGGTGAAAGCGCACTTTGGTACCGCGGCGATTATTAATCGGGCCTAAGTCTTGGAGCTTGCCAATCGGCTTGCCGCGCTCAAACTGCATCTTGTACAGGTTCTTATTCTTAGCGACCTCGACCTCAAGCAAGTCAGACAGCGCATTCACAACTGAGACGCCTACGCCGTGAAGCCCGCCTGAGGTTTCATAAGCCTCACCCTTAAATTTCCCGCCTGAGTGAAGCTCTGTCATAATGACTTCAAGGGCTGATTTTTTGGGGTATTTAGGATGCGGGTCAACGGGAATGCCGCGGCCATTATCGGTGACAGAAAGAAAACCCTCTATGTCGAGCTCAACCTCGATGCGCGAGGCGTGACCAGCCACAGCTTCGTCCATAGAATTATCGATAACTTCGGCA
>CALKIX010000094.1 GCA_937995665.1 uncultured Hellea sp.
ATATATAAATATATTAATCTCAATTATCGACAAATAATGCTAAATAAGGCCCGATTATGGGCATTTTCAACACCACTGGGTTGTTTCCATGTATTTAACATATCAAATTCGGGGATAAAAAGCAAATTCGTCCCCCAAAGAAACCCTTAGACTCACTCAAAATCGATACCAGACCCCCTAAAAACGCCGAAAAAATCTAAAAAAATCATGCATTTTTTAGAAAGTTTTTTCAGTAGGCCCTAAAAATTGTCAATTTTGCCGGATTCGCGCCGATTTAGACGCGCCAAATTTCGTTCGCAGACCGCGCTTCGCCTATGACTGGCTTATTATGTGAGCCGATTAGCTATATATAAATGACTGAATGATAGCCTCTTCCCCATGATTTACGTGGTGATCGCCGCTCTACTCTCACTATGGGCCGCATTTATTGGAGCCGCGCAAGTACTCAATAGACGTTTATTTGCGCTCAGCTTCGTCGTCTCAATAGTATTAGCCTATTATGTTGGACTGTTTAGTTGCGCCACTGATTGGCATTTTGATTTTGAGTGCCAGAATTACAAATCCATCTACGTGCTTACGACCGGCCTAGAACTTTATGAGGGGCTCTTTATGAAAAATTGGGCACTTTCTATCATAGTGATAGCGGCGGCCCTGCTCTCTTATGAGTTATCAAAAGTCTTTGCGCGGCGCTATAAAGCGAGCCGGTCGAAAAAACACATCCCACTCGCCCAGCGCATTCAGGATTTACCTTAGCCCTTAAGGGCCTCTTCGACGGCTTCTATCTGCGCGTTAAAGCTGGCATCATCCGCGCGTAGCTCTTCTATGCGTTTAACCGCATGCATGACCGTTGTATGATCGCGCCCTCCAAAGCGGCGGCCAATATCAGGCAGAGAGCGTTTGGTGAGCTTTTTGGACAGATACATGGCCACTTGGCGCGGGCGCGCAATGATGCGGGCACGGCGCTTGGACGTCATATCCGTCAGCGTGACGCGAAACTCATCGCAAACAGCACGCTGTATACGGTCGACGGTTAAGCGCTGGCCAGAGGTGTAGCGCGAGTCTGATAATGTCTCTTGCACGGTCTCAAGCGTGATGGGCGTACCCAAAAATTCGCTCTGGGCGACAATCTGGTTAAAGGCGCCTTCAAGATCACGCGGCGTGGCATTCATACGCGCAGCCAGATGATCGCGGGCATTTTGCGGAATCGAGAGCGCGGCATTGCCGCTATTGCGGCGCCGCGCGATGAGGCGATCTAAAATACGCAGACGCAGCTCATAATCTGCCGCGCCGATTTTACAGACGAGGCCAGAGCAAAGGTAAGATTTGAGGCGCTCAGAGGCCTTCTCAATTTTATCAGGATGACGGTCGGCCGCGATAAGAATTTGCTTACCCTGATCCACAAGGGATACCAGCGTATGCAAGAGTTCTTCTTGGGAGCCGGGCTTATCGGCAATGAAATGCGCATCATCAATAATAAGGAGATCAACATCACGTAGCGATGACTTAAAGGCCTCGATAGCCTCGCGGCCTGAGCCGCGCACCGAACTTACAAAAGCACTGACAAAATCTTCAGACGAAATAAGTTTCACGCGGTGCGTCGGGTCGCTTTGGCGGACAGCTTGGTCAATCGCATATAAAAGATGAGTTTTACCCATACCGTTGGTGCCATGAATAACAATCGGATTATATTGCGCGGCGCGGCAGCTCGCAATTTGGCGCGCGACGGCAAAGGCAAGCTCATTGGACGCACCGACGACAAAATTATCAAATGTGAAACGCCCGCGCGGGGTATCACCGCCAGACCCGCCGCCCGCCGGGGCAAGCAAAGAGGTTTCCTTTTGCATTACCGGCAGTGACGGCTCTGGCCTGCGCGATGCTTTCACATTTATGGGCGGCGTATTTTTAATTGCGGGTGGATTGGCTGAGGCAGCCGCCGTGAACATAACCTCACGCGGCGGAGCGACCATATCGTGCTTTTTCCAAAGTCGGCGCACGGTATCTGCATATTGGCTTTCAATCTTAGAGGCAATGAAGCGGGTCGGCGCGCTGAGCGTGACAATCCGGTCCGTTGCTGAGGACACACGCAGGCGCCCTGTCCATGATCTGTGAATATTCGCGCCCAAAGCATAGGCAAGGTCATTGCGCACGCGCGCCCATGTATTATGTGCGCTCTGCAAGGGAGGCTCACCCGTATATAGGTCAGGGGCCGTGGCAGGCTCTTTGTGAGGCGCTTTTGGCGCGCTAGACTTTGTCTCAAAAGACTGGTCTTGTGAGGCTGACGCTGCAGGTATAGCAGATACAGTGTGATCATCACCATGCATTAGCACCACTCCACAGCCAATCAGAGAGCTCAACAGTAAGCCCTTGTAAAAAAACAAAAATTTATGAAAATCCTCTTCACTACACCCTAGTGAAAAGGAGTTCCCCTCGATGAGACCCAGCCCCAGCCAAGCGCTCTTGCCCCCTCTATAAACCGAGTCTTTTCGGCCCCGTCAACCGAGAAATTTGACAAAGTTAGCATCATTTTTTGTTGACTCAAAAAAACCGTGGAATCGCAAAGAACTAGCTGTCAAAAAAAATTGTCCGCTTCAATTGAAGATAGCACATCAGCGCCGAAAAGCCAAATTTCCCGCTGTTTTTGAGCCCGCGGTCAAAGACGCCCTACAGGCGGACATAAAAAAACCGGAGGCAAAGCTCCGGTTTTATAAATTATAGCCGCCCTAGCGGGCTGAGCGATGCAAAAGCGCTAAGCGATCGCTTTAACGCGCTTGCTAAGACGCGAGATTTTACGCGCCGCTGTATTCTTGTGATAAACACCTTTAGAGACCGCGCGCATGATGGCTGGCTCCGCTGTTTTAAGCGCTTCTGACGCTGCAGCCTTGTCGCCCGCAGTAATCGCATCTTCGACGCGGCGAAGGTTTGAGCGCACAATCGTACGGCGCGATTTGTTCACAGCCGTCTTACGCGCCATTTTACGAACGTTTTTCTTGGCAGATGAAGTGTTTGCCATGTTATCCTCAATAATTGCTAGCACATATTCGCTAGTTTGAAATTCAAGGGCCGCCTATAACTGCCGATTCCGTGTGCGTCAACAGACGTTTTGCATCTTTGGGCCTTTTTACAAGAGCCTGTAAAATCCAGCTCCGCTTAACGCTGACAAGCCTTGCAGTAAAAACTGCTCCGCCCACTCTGGCTGATGCGCATAATCGGGGCCGTGCAAGCTTCGCAAGGCTCGCCCTCGCGGCCATAAACGGCGAAATTATGCTGGAAATAGCCCAAATCCCCTTCCGCGCTGGCAAAATCACGTAGCGAGCTTCCGCCCGCTTCAATCGCCTCGGCTATCGTGTCTTTAATATGGCCCGTTAAGCTCTCCGTTTCAGCGCGCGTAAGCCGCCCCGCCGCGCGCTTAGGCGAGATGCTCGCACGGTAGAGCGCTTCGCAGACATATATATTGCCTAGCCCCGCCACAACGCGCTGATCGAGGAGCGCGACTTTAATCTTGCTCTTTTTACCGCGCAGCCGCTCGCGTAAGGCTGGGGCGTTAAATTCGTTAGAAAGCGGCTCTGGCCCAAGATCGTCTAAGCGGTAAGGCTCGCCCGCCCCAATCAGCTCCATAAAGCCAAAACGGCGCGGATCATTAAATGTCACGCGCGCCCCGCTGCTCATTTCGAAAATCACATGATCATGTTTGGGATTGGTGTTGTGATTATGGACAAAGTCGCCCTGAATATCTTGGTCTATTGTAAAGCGCCCGCTCATGCCCAAATGCATAAAGAGCCGCTCGCCGCTCGAGAGCTCGGCTTGCAGGAATTTTGCCCGCCGCGAGAGGCGGATTAATGTCACCCCCTCTAAGCGGCTCGCAAAACCCACGGCGAAGGGAAAACGCAAGTCAGGACGGTTTAGCTGGACCCGAGTAAAGACAAAACCTTCCATAACGGGGGTGAGCCCGCGCCGGACGGTTTCAACTTCGGGGAGTTCTGGCACGCGCTTAGCGTTTCTAATTTTCAGCGCAGGGCGCTGAAAATAGCGGCGCGCCGAAGGGTTGAGCCCTTCGGGGTGTCAAATATGCTAGGATTTGGCTGGCCCAGTGGAGACCGCGACCATTGCTGCACGTAATGTGCGATCCCCCAATGTGAAGCCCGTTTGCATGACGGTGGCCACATTGCCCTTTTCTTCATCAGACGGTATTTGAGCGACGGCTTGGTGCACATTAGGGTCAAATTTAGAGCCAACGCCCGGCACCGCTTTCACGCCGTGGCGCGAGAGCGTCAAAATTAGATCTTTCTCCGTCAGTTCAATGCCGTCCAAAAGGTTTTTGGCATTGGCGCCCATATCTTCGCGGGCTTTGCCATCTAGCGTGAGTAGCGCGCGGGAGAGATTGTCATGCACAGAGAGCATATCCACGGCAAAGCGCTCAATACCATAAGTCTTGGCGGCGGCGACTTCGCGCTCAGCACGTTTTTTGACATTATCGGCGTCCGCCATAGCGCGCAGGGCTTTATCTTTGAGCGCGGCTAGCTCAGCTTCGAGTGCCTCGATACGCTGCGCGTCGCTATCTTCGGGAGCATTGCTTTCTTCTGCCGCAGCCTCGCGCTGGGCAACGCCGTCCATTTCCATGTCAATTGCGCGCTGCAGGGCATCAAGATCTTCTTCGGATGGAAGGCCATCCGCGTCCAAATCCATATCTTTAATTTCAATGTCTTTATTCTTTTTGCCAGCCATAGCTAAACCTTACTGCCTTTACCTTTTACCTGTCAGCATATTGCCTACAAGTCTTGCCGTGTAATCCACCATTGGAATAACACGCGCATAATTAATACGTGTGGGGCCGATCACGCCGACCGCCCCGATAATATTTTGGGCCGCGTCCCGGTAAGGGGCCACAACCACCGAAGAGCCTGACAAAGAGAAAAGCGGGTTCTCTGTGCCAATAAAAATCTTTATGCCATCAGCCGTCTCCGCCCGATCCAGCAAAGCGATAAGATCTTCCTTACGCTCGAGGTCCTCAAAAAGAAGTCTGATGCGCTCCAAATCGGTCTGCGCTTGCAAATTGTCAAGGAGTTGCGCGCGTCCGCGCACAATTAATGACCGTTCTGCTGTATTTTTTTCTGTTCCAGACCACGACGCCAGCCCTTGTTTGATAAGATTGGCCGCTGCGGCATCAATTTGGGCGCGGCCTTGGGCGATTTCTTCCAATATATCCGCCCGTGCTTCCTCAAGCCTGCGCCCGCGCAAGCGCGCTGAGAGGAAATTCCCCGCCCGCTCAAGCGAGGCAGGCAAAAGGCCATCGGGACGCGGCATTAAGCGGTTTTCCACTTGGCCATCCTCATACACCATCACCACTAAGGCTTGGCCCTCATCCAGATTGACAAATTCTACGTGTTTTAGCGGTACGCTGGCTTGAGCGGGTGCTGACGGCGTAAGTACTAGCCCTGCCCCGCCCGCAAGGCCCGCCAAAAGGCCAGAAGCTTGCTCGAGCATTTGATCAGGCGCTTGGCCCGCTGCGGCGAGCTGCGCCTCGAGCGATTTACGCTCTTGGGCGGACACATCGCCTATCTCAAGCAGCCCGTCGACAAAGAGCCTAAGGCCCGCTTGCGTCGGGATGCGGCCTGCGCTTTTATGGGGCGAGGCAAGCAGGCCATATCGGGCCAGCTCTGCCATGGTGCTGCGAATTGTGGCGGGCGAAATAGAGCGGCCTTCCGAGAGCGCCAAAGTTTTCGAGCCCACAGGCACGCCTGTCTCCAGATAACCTTCCACAATATCTCTGAAAATACTGCGCGCACGCACATCCAAGTCAGACAGGTTAAAGCTTTGGGTCATTATGCTCATCCCTGACATTTGGGGGATAGCGCCGCGCGGCGCAAGAGGCATTGCGCGGTATGGAGGTCTTTATTGTTAGGCGCATTTACAGCTGCGCCCTTGACTCTTTTCCCTGCCCGCACGACATCATCTTTATGAGCGATAACTCTCCTGCAAATCCGCCCTCTTTGGCGCAGGCTTTTGAGCCTGAACGCCTTGCCTTACAGGCGGCTTTGACGCCTGAGCTTTCCGCCGCGCAAATTGTCAGCCAAGCCCGCAGTGCGCTGGACCGCGCGGGGGCGAGTTTTACGCGCGAGGTGAGCGATCCGAACTTACAAAAATCAGGGCTTTGGCTGATTGAAATGGTCAAGGCGGGAGCGGGGATTTTAGACCGCGCGAGCCATGCCGATATTGTCTGGACAGAAACTGCGGGCCGGCCTGCGCGCCAATGGGCGGGACGGGGGCTTTTTTACGGCGCGGCAGGATTTTTTGCGCTCGCGGGTTTTGTGCAAGGGGCGGGACTAGCCGTTATTGCGGCGGGGGCTTTGGCGGCGCTGCGCTTTTTTGACCCCAAAGATTGGGGCCATGTTTTGCATAAGCTCCCTTTCATTAAGCGCCCTCCAGCGCTGGAAGATAATCGCGGCACCCGGCTGGAAGCCAGCGCCCATATTCGCACTGATTCGCAAGGTTTTATCACCCAGCTGACCGAGAGCCTTAAAACTGCTGATCATATATTGCTGCGCCTCGCCGAGCCTCAAAGCGCGTCCCATTGGGGTGAAGATAAACGCCTGATTGGTCTTGTCCAAAGCTTACTGGAAGCAGGAGAAGCTAAAGACGGGGATTTCGCGCTTAGCCTCATCGGACAAGAGCTGACCTCTGTTCTCGCGGGCGAAAGGATTGAGCGCGTGGACTATTCAAAATCAACAAAATATATGTTTGATATCATGCCCGCCATTGGCGAGACCGTAACACGCATGGCCGCCCCGGCCCTTTTAAAAGACGGGCAGCTTTTGCGCCGCGGCACAGTCTGGCAGGCAGATGAGTAAACAATCCAAAGACGAATTTATTGGCTTTGATTTGGGCCACGGCGAGACCGCGATAGGCCGCGCTTTTGGCGGGGCCGTCCGCGAGCCTGAAATCCTCGAATTTCGCGGCGAGCGCAGCTTTGTCACCGCCATTGCGAAAACCAAAAACGGGGTCAAAATCGGCGCGGATGCAGTTAACCTATCTTATATGGACGGGGGCGCGGATGTCTGGGTGAAATTTAAAAGCCGCGAGCTGGGCGGGGACGCGGCTAAGCCCACCAAGCTTTTCGCCAAAACCTTGATTGAGAACCTTGCCTCAGAAGGCGTCATAGGCGGGGCGAAAGACAGCCGCTTTATCATTGGCTGCCCCTCTGGCTGGGATGAGGACACGCGCGCGCAATATAAAGCCCTCTTCCAAGCGGCAGGGCTTAAAACTGTGCGCATTGTCGCCGAATCGCGCGCCGCGCTGATGACCGCCCTCGAGCAAGGCTATATGTCTATTGATGATGCGCGCGCCGCCGTGCTGATCATTGATATTGGTTCCTCCACCACGGACTTCACTTATTGCCAGAATTTGGACGCCGAAGATGTCGGCCATAATGTGCTGGGCTCTGGATTGCTTGATAGCGAGATTTTCGATCTAAACCTCGCGCGGCAAAAATCACGTAAGCAAATTGAAAAGCTGATTAAGCGCTATCCGCATTATCAGCCCATCATGGAATATTGGTGCCGCCAAGCCAAAGAGGCTTATTTCACGGGCGAGGACAAACCCGTTGAGATGATTAAGCGCTTGCCGATTAATGGCGGTATTTTGTTTGAAATCCGGATTGATAAAAATGACGCCGAGGTGATTTTAAGCCGCCCCCTTGCCGCGCTAAATAATTATAGCTGGCAGGACGCTTTTGATTACGCGCTTAAAGAAGCGGTTGAAAGTCTTGGCGGGCGCGCGCCAGAGGCGGTTTTACTTACGGGCGGGGCCTCGCGCTTGCCGCTGGTTTTGCCCGCCGCGCAAAAGGCTTTTCCAAAAGCCAAAGTGCTGCGCGGTTCGGAACCTGAATTTGCGATTGCGCGCGGGCTGGCATGGCTGGGGCGCTTTGAGTTTTTACATGCAAGCTTTCAAAAGGCAGTGGCCCACACCCTCTCCGAGGACGGCGCGGTTTACGCGAAAGCCCAAAGCGCGAGCGAGGCCCTTGGCGCGCAAATTGCTCCTGTTCTGGTTGATGCCATGACGCAAAACTGCATCACGCCGATTTTCCAAGATTGGCGCAGCGGCAAGATTAAAAGCTTTGACGGCGTTGAAGCCGCTTTGTCAGAACAGGTCAAAGACTGGCTGGCAAGCGAGAACGCTTCGGCCGTTCTAAAGCCCGTCATTGATGATTGGTTCGCCCAGCTCCAACGCGATATTGAAACCCATACCGACCCGCTATGCCGCGATCACGGCCTGCCCGCAATGGTGCTCTCGCTCGATGATAGCCAGCATGTGAGCCGCCATCTTAATG
>CALKIX010000095.1 GCA_937995665.1 uncultured Hellea sp.
AGAATAGCCATGACTTTGAAGGGCATCTGAAGGCGTTGTGTTGAAAAAATCTATTACTAAAGCCTTGCTTATAACGGGCCTGTGTCTATGGCCTACGTTCGCCTTTGGTCAGCCGCCCTATGCACTCACGTCACAGGATAAGGCCAAATTGCAAAACCAAGAGGTTGTAACCCATGTCTGGCGCGATGCGGCTCGTAATGACGGCGCGCTAGATGTTTTTGGCGCCATTGATGTTATGGCTAGCCCGCAGATTATTTGGAACCTTATGACAGATTGCTCGCGCGGGATGGAACTGGTCAAAGGGATGCTGTCTTGCACTGTCCTCGAGACAGAGCAGGGCGGCGCTTCAGATATACGAGAGCAGGTCTTTACCCTTGGCTTTTTACTACCAAATGCCAAGACACGTTTCCGCTCGGAATATGAGCGACATAAGAGCATTTCGATCCGCCGCGTGGGCGGGGATATGAAAATTCAAGATGCGACCTGGAAACTCACCCCGCAAGCAAACGGCCTTACTCGCGTGAGCTATCGCGGTACAATTTTGCTAAAGTTTCCTGTTCCGGGTCATTTGATTAAACGTGCTACGCGCAAGGATACGCCGAAAATCATGCAAAACTTAAAACGCGTGGCAGAGGCAGATAGCCAAAGAGAACGGCGCGTCGCAAATGTCACGGTAGGTGGGGCAAATAAAAATAATGTTAGATGAGCGATGCGGCCCGTATATCCGTCGTCATCCCCGCGATCAATGTCACGCCAGAGCTAACCTCTCTGATCCAAGCGCTTGGCCGTGAAGATGTTTTTGAGATTCTCATTATTGGACCTAACCAAGGCATCGGTTTTTCTGGCAATAAAATACGTAACCTAAGCGCCCCCGTTGGGCGCGGCCCTCAAATTCAAGCGGGTTTAGATGCCGCGCGCGGCGATATTATTTGGATTGTACATGATGATACGAAATTACCGCCTAATTGCACGGGGGAAATTCGCAAAATTATGGCCGACCTTTCCATTAGTATGGGGTGCTTCCCGCTCAGATTTGATAGATCCGGATTCTGCCTCTCACTCTATGCGTTTTTAAGCCGAGTTGAGACAGCTTTCTCCACCTTTGGCGATCAGGGCTTCTTTTTTAGGCGCGAAAAGGTGCAGGTCATTCCAGATTTGAATGATTATCCTTTGCTCGAAGATGTAATACTTAGGCGGGCGCTGCGCAAAGATGGAAAGGTCAAAAAAACTTCCCTTACTGTCACGACAAGTGGACAAAGATTTGACCGCTGCGGGCCAATGCGCACACAATTTAAAAACTTTGAAGTCCTTTGGCGTTTTTGGCGAGGAGAGAGTCCGCAAAAGCTCTATATAAATTATTATGCCGCCTCAGAAGGCCTTGAGATTGAGCGGCCGGCCTCCGATATCGCAAAACCCGCGGGTTCGAAGTTGTAAAAAAAGCTTTAAGCTTTTGAGCTTTATAGGGTATTGGGGTCTTGGAGTGACGAAGCCTATTCATTTATGATAAGGTGTCATTGAGGCGAGAGACCATGTTGAAATACCTAACCCTAATATATGCTATTGCGCTTTTGGCT
Source organism: uncultured Hellea sp. (assembly GCA_937995665.1). Classification (GTDB taxonomy): domain Bacteria; phylum Pseudomonadota; class Alphaproteobacteria; order Caulobacterales; family Maricaulaceae; genus Hellea. Next base: position 1,575 of record CALKIX010000095.1, read on the forward strand.
GCTTGCGGCGGCAGTGCAGATGCACCTAAGGGCGCAATAACAGCGCCGCAAAAGAAGGGCGAAAAATTGCGCGGGGGCGGCCATGCCGATAGGTCTGATCATGGACATCGACGCGCCCATGAGGGCCGAGACCCTGAAAAACGCGCCGCGCGCTTTAAACAAGCTGCCGATACATTGGGCGTATCTGAAGAGCGCCTTAAAGAAGTGCTGCGCGCTAGCCGTGATAAGCCGAGAAATTGGGATGAAATTGGCGCTGAACTTGGCGTTGAGGGAGATGCTGTGCGCGCCGCTTTGGGCCGCCCAAAACGCTCGAGCGAATAGGCATTTGCCTTTATTTTATTTACCTCGTTAAAAGCTTTATTGTGTAAAGTCAGCGGTGTGCGCGGCAAAACCTAGCTTGTCACGCTCTCTAAGGTAGAAGGCCATGATCACTTATAAGCCAAAAGATGTTCAAGACCCGCGCGCTGACTTTTTAGAGCAGGCCGCACGGCTCAAAGCATGGTGCCGCCATGCCCTGCGCTTTTGGGCAGAGCGGGCCGTTGACCCGCGTGGGGGCTATGCCGAGCTTTTGAATATGGATGGAACGCCAGACTTTGCGCATATGCGCCGCGTGCGCGTACAGGCGAGGCAAGCCTATGTCTATGCCCATGCAGCCTATCTCGGCTGGGATGAGGGGGCAAAGCCAGCTTGCGATCATGCCTGGAATTTTCTAACGGGCCCTGGTTTTACCGGTGGTGACTTTATAGCGGCCAGCGAGACACTCCCGCTTGGCGCCAAGGGCTGCGCGCATTTGGTCAAAGGCGATGGGAGCATTCATGATGATATGCGCGATTTATATGCCCAAGCCTTTGTACTTTTGGCAGGCGCTTGGCGCTACCGCGCTTTTGGCGATGATACCGCGCTGAGCATTGCGAAAGAAATACTTGGCTTTATAGATAAGCACATGGCCGCGCCTAATGGCGGCTGGTATGAGGCTTTGCCCGCTCCCGCGAGCTCTGTGCGGCGCCAAAACCCCCATATGCATCTTTTTGAAGCGATGTTAGCGCTCTATCAGGCCACGCAAGATAAGCTTTATCTGGGCTATGCGGATCGCTTATTTGATCTCTTTAGGGACGTTTTTTTTCACCGTGAGACAGGCGGGGTGATAGAGTATTTTACGCCAGACTGGCAGCCTGAGCAGGGTGTGGATAATGCGCAGGGCGGCCCGCTTGAGCCGGGTCATATGATGGAATGGTGCTGGTTGTTGCGCAGCTATGAGAAAGCCTCAGGCGTTGATGTTAGCCTTTATGCTAATGCTATGTTTGACGGCGGGATTAGGCTGGGCTGGAATGAAAAATTAGAGCTCATCTGCAACAGCGTCCATATTGATGGCCGCCCCGCTAATTCTAACTTGCGCAGTTGGGGGCAAACCGAGCTGATTAAGGCCAGTATTGCTCAAGCTGTTGCAGGGGATATGGATAAGCTCTTCTATGCGAGCGCGGCGATAAAGGCGATATTTGAAACCTATCTGAATGTACCAGTTCTTGGCGGCTGGGCAGATGAGCTGGATGCTTCGGGCCAGGTTATTTCGGCAACTATGCCGACCAGTACATTTTATCATTACTTTTGTGCAGCCACAGAAGTTGATAGTTTTGCGCAAACACTGCAAACTATGCCTTAGGCGCATTTTGCATTAGAAGGCTATATGACAGATATTATTGGATATGGCCGAGATGTTTTAAGGGCCGAGATAGCGGGGCTGAAAGCTGTGCAAGACTCTCTGGGCGCCGAATTTGAAGCTGCGGTTGATCTTATACTTTCCATAGATTCCCATCTTATTGTCGTGGGCGTTGGCAAGTCGGGCATTATTGGTCAGAAAATAGCCTCCAGCTTTGCCTCAACGGGAACGCCAAGCTTTTTCCTCCACCCCACAGAAGCCAGCCATGGTGACCTTGGAATGATTGTGCCGGGCTGCGCGCTTTTGATTATTTCTAATTCGGGGGAGAGCCGTGAGCTAGGCGATGTGCTTAAATATGCCAAAAGGCTGTTAGTTCCTGTCATTGCGATGACGGGAAAACCAAATTCAAGGCTGGGCAGTTCGGGGCAAATTGTTTTGACCTTGCCGGGTAGTCAGGAGGCTTGCCCCAATGGTATTGCTCCGACGACCTCTACAACCAATAGTCTTGCCATAGGCGACGCGCTAGTAGTTGCCGCTATGCGCAAGCGCGGATTTACCCTCGAAGAATTTGGCCTGCGCCACCCAGGCGGAAAGATTGGCTTGCAGCTTCAAACCATCGAAGAATGGCTGGCAACTCATAAAGAAAATGTACCTCAAATGCCTGTGAATGCCGGAATGGATGTAGCGCTGTCTGCCATTACCAAAGGCGGACGAGGCTGCGCCGCCGTTATTGACGAGGCAGGCCGTATGCTAGGCATTATTACGGATGGCGATCTGCGCCGCGCGATGGATGCGGATTTCTTCAATAAACAAGCACATCAGATTATGACAGCCTCACCTATCGCGCTGGAAACATCAATGAAAATATCAGATGTAATCGCTATCTTCACGAAGCGCCGCATTTCAAATGCCTTCATTCTCGAAGAGGGCCGACCTATCGGGGTGATTGATATGAAGGGGCTGCTTGAAGAAGGTTATTTGTAAATGCAGCAGGGGGCCTAAAGAGTCCCTATCTGAGCATAATATATATCTATCTTCTTTTAGGTATAAAAAAAGCCGGTAAGCTAAAAGCTCACCGGCTGTATTTTTAAAGCAATAGCTCTAGTTCGGGCTAAGCGGAGTCTCATCGTCGCTTCCATCAGCAATAATGAAAGCTGCTGCGCCGACACCGACGAGTGCGGCAGCACCAAATAGACCTGAAGGAAGTCCGCCTTTAGCAACTGCAACTGGCGGTGCTACTGGAGTAGGCGCTGTTATTGGTGTAGGTGCGGGCGTTGCAACTGGTGTTGGAGCAGGCGCTGGAGCAGGTTGATAAGTTACAACAGGCTCCGGAGCTGGTGTGTATACTTGGGCTGGCTCAACATAAGTTGTTGTCGGCTCAATATAAGTTGTTGTTGGCTCAACATACACTGGCTCAGTGTAGTATAGACCACATGGCTGTGAGAATGAGAAGATAATCTCTGCACGACGGTTAAGCGCTTCTTTAACGCCATCACCTGTAAGAACAGCAAGTTCATTTTCACCTGCGCCGCGTGTAGTGATGCGGTTAATGTCAAAACCAGCACCAGCTAGCTGAGATGCGATAGTGTTGGCACGTTTGAGTGAAAGGCTCTGGTTGTAGGCAGCATTACCTGATGAATCAGTGTGGCCTGTAACCGAGATTTGATCAACGTTACACTGTTGAATGACATCTGAAATCCGTGACAGATCTACGCTCTGTTGGTTAGTTCCAACGTCATATTCAAAATAGAGTGTTTCGCCCGCAGAAGTCCAATCTTGTGCGTTGGCCGCAGTCGCCGCAAATGCTGTCGCAGTTGCCATTAAAAGCGCCGTTATTTTTGATTTTGCATGCATTATCAATGCTCCCTAAGCAGTAGTTGGCCCCATATGACACACAAAGTTGTGAAATTCAAAGAGTTTTTACTAAATTTTGCAGTTAGATAAGCATTTTTTATCATAAGGTGTTTTTTTTATGTACTTCAACAGT
>CALKIX010000096.1 GCA_937995665.1 uncultured Hellea sp.
TTTGTTATGACAGGGTTTTTGGGTTTTCTATTTTTTGTTTTAGTGTTTTTAGGAAGGTTGCGCCTGTTGCGCCGTCTATGGCGCGGTGATCGCAGGAGAGCGAGAGGGTTAGGCGGGTTTGGAAGGCGCCGCCGGCTTCCGTCTCTCCCCATTCGCGCCGGCTCGCGCCCACGGCGAGAATGGCGCATGAGGGCGGATTGATAATGGCGTCAAAGCTCTCAATGCCGAACATGCCCAGATTTGAGAGGGTAAAAGTCCCTGGGGCCAGATCCTCACGGCTGAGCTTTTTATTGCGCGCTTTGTCGGCAAGCGCGCCCATAGCGGCGCTGATATCTGGCAGCTCCAATGTGTCAGCAAGTTTCACAACGGGGGTGACCAAGCCATAATCTGTCGCCACAGCCACAGCGATATCGGCATGGGCAAATTTATGGATAGCCTCCCCGTGCAGCTGCACATTGACATCAGGGCTCTCTTTTAGCGCTAGCGCGCTCAGCTTAATCAAAAGATCATTCAAAGAGGCTTTTACCCCCGCAGCGGCCAGCTCTTTTTTGCGCGCCAATAAAGGCTCGAGATTGACATTTAGCCGGAGATAAAAATGCGGGATGGTGGCCTTGGCCCGGGATAAATGCTTGGCCGCCGCCTTTTGCAGGCTCGACATTTCGGTAATGGTGGGCGCGTTACTCAGCGCCTCGCCCTCCCCTGATTTAGGCTGGGAGACCCCCGCGGCGATGGCGGCCTGCTCCACATCTTGCAAAGAGATACGCCCCTTGCGCCCCGTCCCCGCAATCGCGCGCGGATCAATGGCAAGCTCTATGGCCAGCGTCTTGGCCGCGGGGCTGATATTGAGACCCTCAAAAACGGCCGGCGCGAGAGGCGCGGATTTCGTCTTAGACTCTGCCTTAGACTCTGGCTTAGCCTCTGGCTTAGACTCTGGCTTAGACTCTGGCTTTTCTGGCGCGCTCGCGCCCCCAGCCGCCACGGAGGTATCGGCAGCCACAAACTCAGCCAGGAACGCCGCAACCGCCTCTGGCGTCTCGCCCGCATCGCCCAACACCGCTAAAAGCTGGCCAACCACATGCTCCTCGCCCTCGCCCACAACAAGCTTATGCACTAGCCCCGCCTGGCTCGCTTCAAGCTCATTGGTGATTTTATCGGTCTCAACCAAGGCCAGAAGCTGACCCTTCTCCACGGCATCGCCCTCCTTGACATGCCATTCAGAGAGCGTGCCCTTTTGCATTTCAATACCCCATTTGGGCATTGTGAGATATTTTAGTGACATTTAAAAACTCCGCCTATTTATAGGCCATAACAGCGCGCACAGCCGCCTGCACTTTGTCCGCGCTTGGCAGATATTCACGCTCTAACTCCCGCGCAAAGGGGACCGGCGTATGCGGGGCCGTCACAAGCTGAATCGGCGCTTTTAGGCTCGAAAACGCATGCTGGGACGCAAGCCCCGCAATATCCGTCGCCAAGCTACAGCGCGGCGGGCTCTCATCAACCACCACAAGGCGGCCTGTGATTTCAAGCGAGTCTAAAATAGCATCCTCATCAATCGGGCTCGTCGTGCGCAAATCAATAACATTGCACCCAATCCCCTCCGCTTCCAAGCCCGCCGCCGCCGCCTCAGCCACGCTGACCATCAGCCCGCAAGCCACAATCGTCACGTCGCGGCCCGCGCGCACCTGGCGCGCCTGGCCAAAGGGGATCATATACTCCCCCTCTGGCACCTCCCCGCGCACCGCATATAAAGCTTTGTGCTCCATAAAAATAACAGGGTCCGAGCCGCGTATCGCGGTGGTCAGCAATCCCTTGGCATCAGCAGGTGTTGTCGGCATGACAACCTTAAGCCCCGGCAAGGCCGTCAATAAAGAATAGACCGATTGGCTATGCTGCGCCGCCGCATTAAGCCCCGCCCCATAAGACATTCTTATCACAGCCGGACACGTTGTTTTGCCGCCAAACATATAGCGGAACTTGGCCAATTGATTCCATAATTGATCCAGACAGACCCCCACAAAATCAGCAAACATAATTTCAGCAACAGGCCGCTTCCCTGACAAAGCAAGACCCGCAGCCGCCCCCACAATCGCGCTTTCTGATATGGGCGTATCTATCACTCTATTTGGACCAAATTTATCAAACAGGCCCCCAGACGTGCCCCATATACCCCCCGTGGATTCCGGGCCGCCTTCTGTCCCCATCCCCCCCACAATATCTTCGCCAAGCACGACAACATTTGAATCGCGCAACATTTCATCATGTAAAGTCTGCGCAATCGCTTCTCGCAACATCATCTCAGTCATAATACCCTCTAATAGCTAACATAGACATCGGTGAGGACATCTTCAGGCGATGGCGCATCAGCCGCACGCGCTTGCGTAACGGCCGCCTCAATCAAGGCGGCAACGTCTTCATCTATCTTATCTAAGTCACTTAAATCGATCTTATCCAGCTCAACCGCTTTTAACCGAAACTGCTTAAGAGGATCCCTTTGGTCGCGAATACGCGCCAGCTCACCATCCCCGCGATATTTCTGCGGATCACCTTCAAAATGCCCAAAGAAACGTTCCGTATCAAATTCTATCGCCGCAGGACCATGTCCGGCGCGCACATAATCCAATAAATCGAGCATGGTATTATAAACATCAAAAAAGTCTGAGCCATTGGCGCGCCAGACCTTCATCCCAAAGCCTTCCGCGCGGCCCGCAATATCACTGGCGGTCCCCACAGCATAGTCAACACCTGTATTCTCAGAATATTTATTATTCTCAAAAACAAAAATGGCCGGCACCTTCGTCACAACCGCCATATTCATGGCCTCAAAAGTTGTCCCCTGATTACAAGCCCCATCCCCCGAGAACGCGATAGAAACTTTGCCCCGCCCATCAAGCTTGGCGGACATGGCCGCACCCACAGCAATCGGAGCGCCCGCGCCAACAATACCGTTCGCCCCCAACATGCCTTTCTCAATATCAGCAATATGCATGGAGCCCCCCTTGCCCTTACACAGACCATCAGCCCGCCCATAAATCTCCTTCATCATCCCAATGACATCACAGCCCTTCGCCAGGCAGTGCCCATGACCCCGATGCGTCGACACAATCTTATCCTCATCATCAAGCAGCTCGCAGACCCCAACAGCCACAGCCTCTTGCCCCGCATAAAGATGGGTAAAGCCGGCAATCTCGCCCGTCTTTATTTCCTCATGCAAACGCTCTTCAAACATGCGAATGATCTTCATGTTTTTATAAGCGCGTAATAAGCGTTCACGATCGAGTTGCATGTCTTCTCTCCTACCGACTTAAAAGCTAAGTCTTGTCTTACGGGCTAAGCGGGATACTGAACGCAGCCATTCACTTACTTAATAACTCTCGGGCAATCAGCGTTTTTTGTATCTCATTCGTGCCGCCAAAAATAGTCCAAGCCCGGCTATTTAAATAGGTCGGCGCCGCCAGCTGAGCCTCTTTATTGAAAATCGGCGCGGGCGCGCTATTGCCGTAAAGCGGACGCTGCGCTTCTAACTGAACCCCCGCATTCGCGCTCACTTTAAGCGCCGCCTTATCAATTTTCTGGCGCATGTTAGAGCCCAGCAACTTGGAGACCGAGACCAACTCACGCTTAAGACAACCATTGGCATTATCACTTAAAATGCGAAGCTCTAAAACCTCCAAAGCCTTGGCGTCTAATTCCAGCTCATCTAATTCGCGCGCAAAAAACGCATCCGCCCCAAGCAGGCCCTCTCGCCCATTAGGCGCGCCACCCGCAAGCCTGCGCACACGCGCAATATCAGCAAGATATTTTGGCGCGCGGGATGTCCCCATCCGCTCATTCGATAATAAAAACTTGGCCACCTCCCAGCCCTGACCTTCGACGCCGACAAGATTATCAACAGAGGTCACCGCGTCATCAAAAAAGACCTGATTAACCTCGTGATCACCCGCCAGACTATGAATGGGGCGCACCTCAATACCCGGCTGATCCATATCCAGAAGTAAAAAACTAATCCCCTCTTGGCGCGGCCCCGAGGCATCCGTGCGCACTAAGCAAAAAATATGCGTGGCGTGATGGGCTTGGGTCGTCCAGATTTTACTGCCATTGATAACATATTTATCACCCTCCCGCCGCGCGCGGGTCTTCAGGCTCGCAAGGTCAGAGCCCGCCCCCGGCTCAGAAAACCCCTGACACCAAAAATGCTCGCCGCTAAGGATTTTGGGCAGATACTCCGCCTTTTGCCACGCCGTGCCATAATGACATAAAATAGGCCCCAGCAACTTCACCCCCATCACAGGCAAGGAAGGCGCATCCGCCAAGGCTAGCTCTTTCTCGTAAATATATTTCTGCGTCGCGCTCCAGCCCTGCCCGCCATTTTCCACCGGCCAATAATAATTATACCAGCCTTTTTGCGCGAGAATCTCTTGCCACTCCCGCGCAATATCCGGCTCGGCAAACACACTAGGCGAGGCGCGCGAGCCCGCCCGCAAGCGCTCCGTTAAATTCTGCTCTAAGAAAGTGACAACTTCATTTCTAAAATCGATTTCGTCTTTGGAAAATGAAAATTTCATGTATAACTCTTTGCTTCATACACTCTTAGCAAGCCCGCCAAAATTAGCTGCTGTAAAATTTGATAGGACTAAAATCCCGACTCCTCCCCCCGCGCCAGTTCTAGTATTTTCTCTAGGGTTCATGGCGCGCCGAACTTGCTAGCTATAGTAGAAATTAAGAGCAAAATTAAAAGGCGTGACCATCAAACCAACCCTCACATATGTTTTAACTCAGATATGTTTAACTCATATATGTTTAACTCAGGCATCCCTTAAATGAATATTGAATTTACAGACGAGCAGAAAATGCTCACGGATATAGTCGAGAAGTTCACCGCACGCCATTATGACGTACTCAAACGCGAGACCTACATCAAAGACGATAAAGGCTTCTGCGCCAAAAATTGGGACATTCTCGCCCAGACAGGCCTGCTCTCCATTCCGATATCCGAGGCCGATGGCGGGAGCGGCGGCTCAGCCGCAGACCTGATCAGCCTCATGCAGCCCTTCGGGCGCGCCGTCGCCGTCGAGCCCCTCCTCGCCTGCGCGGTTTTTGCCAGCCACTTTCTCAGCCGCACGGCAAGCCCCGCGCAAAAAGAGCAATGGCTACCAAGCCTTTTAGACGGCTCCAAAACCATCGCCATCGCCCATAGCGAATATGAGGCGCGCTATGATCTAAGATATGTCACAACACGCTTTACCCCAAAAGACGATCACTTCGAGCTCACCGGGCACAAAACCTTCGTGCTCGGCGCCGGCAATGCCCAGGCTTATATTGTCTCCGCCATTGCCCATAGCGCCCCCAATGGCGCCCCCAATGGCGCCCCCAATGGCGCCCCCAATGGCAATGGCAGCGCGAGTCAGGCCGAGGCCGACATGCGGTTTTTTATCGTCAAAGCAGACCGCGAAAACCTCTCCCAGAAAACATATCGCCTCACTGACGGCTCCGTCGCTTGCGAGCTTAATCTGCGCGGCGCAAAAGCCGAGCCGCTCGAAGCCGCAAGGTTTGAGGACTTTCAAAACTCAGTCGCTTATACCAAAATCGGGGCCTGCGCAGAAATGGTCGGGCTCACCGAGCTCCTCTTTAACGCCACCGTGGATTACGTCAAAACCCGCGAGCAATTTGGACGCCCCCTCGCCAAGTTTCAGGTCATACAACACCGCCTCTCAGAGGCCTATGCCAAGCTCGAACTTATCCGCTCCCAGCTGCTCAACCTCGCAAGTCTGGCGCCAGAAGACCCCGCCTATCACAAAACAATTGCCGGCGCTAAAGCCTATATCTCAAAAATCGCCCTCAATATCGCAGAAGAAGCCGTCCAGCTCCATGGCGGCATGGGCGTGTCCAACGAAATGCTCATAGGCCAAGCCCTAAAAAGACTCCTCGTCCTCTCAACACTCCTAGGCGACTACAACACAGAAATGAAAAACTACACCTAAGAAGTGAAAAGAG
>CALKIX010000097.1 GCA_937995665.1 uncultured Hellea sp.
AGCTCATGCTTGCGGTCACTGGCAAGCGTGAGAGCGCGGTGGATTGTTTCTTCCAAAATAGGTGAAAATGAAGCCATTATACTCGTCCTTTACTTATCTCTATCTTGGTATGCACTTAAGCTTTTTCAAGTGTGCATTGCAGAGGATGTCCGCCGCGCTTGGCCGCGTCCATAACTTGTGCGACTTTCGTCTCGGCCACCTCAAAAGTATAGATGCCGCACGTGCCCACGCCTTTTTGGTGAACATTGAGCATAATCGTATAGGCATCTTCTTGCGTTTTCTTGAATATGCCCATCAAAATAGAGACCACAAATTCCATCGGCGTGTAGTCATCATTCATCAAAAGCACGCGGTACATAGACGGTTTTTTCGTCTTAGGCCGCGTTTTTGTGGCCACGCCGCGCTCTGGGCCATCGCCCGCTTCGTCTTTATCGGGGCCAGCTATGATTCTATTCAGGTCAATCATCATTACCCTAAGATAAGTCGGAATAGAGGTAATTAAAAGCCTAAGCGTGCCGCAATCCCGTATTCTTGTGCAATAACTGTGGGTAGTTTAGCCCGCTATGACGCTTTGCGCCCATTCAGGCACAAGCTGGCTGGCGGGGCCGAGGCGGGATTGGCCGAACAGATGCGAGCCTTGGGAGGGCTCGAGGTTAAGCTCTAGGGTCTCTTTGCCCATTTGCCGCGCCATTTGCACAAAACCTGCGGCCGGATAAACCGCCCCGCTTGTCCCGATAGAGACAAACAGCGCGCAATCGGCCAGCGCGCGCTTAATGCTATCCATATGATAAGGCATTTCGCCAAACCAGACGATATCAGGGCGCGGCGCGCCTTCGGTATCGCAATCTGGGCAGGCCATTTCGGGCGAGGCGTCCTCAGTGTGTGGCCAGCGGTGCTCGCAAGCCCCGCAAAGCATGGACCTTAGCTCGCCGTGCATATGGATAACGTCTTTGGCCCCGCCGCGCTCATGCAAATCGTCGACATTTTGCGTAACAAGGGTGAGCGTGCCGCCTTTCGCCGCCATGTCCTCTTGCAAGCGGGCGAGGGCGATATGGGCGGGATTAGGCTCCACGGTTTTAAGTCCCGCGCGGCGCTGATTATAAAAGCGGTGCACCAGTTCTGGATCGCGGGCATAGCCCTGGGGCGTGGCCACTTGGTCGATAGGATGGTTCTCCCAAAGTCCGTCTGCGGCGCGAAACGTCTCTATCCCGCTCTCCGCCGAAACCCCAGCCCCCGTTAAAACAACTATCTTTTTATATTTCATGGCGTAATTTAAATCACGAAAAAGGCAAGGCGGCTAGGTGATGACTAAAATTCTTTTTGTATGTCTGGGTAATATATGCCGCTCGCCGACAGCGGAGGCTGTTATGCGCAAACATGCCGCGGGGCTGGATATCCATATTGAGAGCGCAGGTACGGGGGCGTGGCATGTGGGCGCGCCGCCTGATTCGCGCAGCATGAAGGCTGGCCGCGCGCGCGGTTATAGTTTTGAAGGGCAAAGCGCGCGGGCAGTCAGCCAATCTGACTTCGAAAACTTTGATTATATATTGGCGATGGATGCCAAAAATTTGAGGGACTTACAAAGGCGCTGCCCCGAAGAATATGCCCATAAGCTCGCCCTTTTCTTGGATTATAGTCCCCACCATAAGGGCCGCGATGTGCCAGATCCTTATTACGGCGGCCCCAAGGGCTTTGATAATGTCATCGACTTGGTCGAAGCGGCTTGCGGCGGGCTAATTGCGGCACTCCGCCCATAGACAGCGGGCGTTAAAATCGCTAATGCGGGCGCATATTTGAATGTCTTTAGATAGGAATGTCATGTCCAAAGGTCTTGTAACAGTTTTTGGCGGCTCAGGCTTTCTGGGCAAACACGTTGTTCGCGCCCTTGTCAAACAAGGCTGGCGCGTGCGCGTGCCTGTGCGCCGCCCGCACACCGCGCAAGAGCTAAAGGTCATTGGCAATGTTGGCCAAGTGCAATTGATGCAGGCCAATATCCGTTTCCCAAAATCAGTTGAGCGGGCCGTTGAGGGCGCAGATGCGGTGATTAATCTGGTCGCGCTTTTAGCTGAGGCGGGCAAACAAAATTTTGAAGCTGTCCATGTGCGCGGCGCTGAAAATATTGCGCGCGCGGCGGCCGCAGCGGGCATTAGAAATTTCGTGCAAGTCTCAGCCATTGGCGCAGATAGCGAGAGCGAGAGTGATTATTCGCGCACCAAAGGCGAAGCCGAGGCTATCGTTAGCCAGATTATCCCGCGGGCCGATATTATGCGCCCTTCTGTTCTTTTTGGGCCAGAAGATGCATTTTTTAACCGCTTTGCCGCGATGAGCCAAATCGCGCCCGCTTTGCCTCTTATGGGCGGGGGCGAGACGAAAATGCAGCCCGTCTATGCGGGTGATGTCGCGGCGGCGATTGCTAAGGTTGTCGGCCAAGGCACAACAGGCAAGACCTATGAGCTTGGCGGGCCGCGCGTCTATTCCTTCAAAGAGCTGATGCAATTCACCCTCGATGCCGTTGACCGCAATCGCTTTCTTGCGCCTGTCCCGTGGTTTGCCGCGAGCGCGCTGGGCTTTGTCGGTGAGCTGTCCGGTAAGCTGCCATTTGTGGAGCCGTTTTTAACGCGCGATCAGGTTATTGATTTGAAATCCGATAATGTTGTTGCCGATGATGCGCTGGGTTTTGCTGAGCTGGGGCTAAAGCTTGAAACGCTAGAAGCCATCGTGCCGAGCTACCTAGAGCGCTACCGCAAAAATGGTCAGTTCCATGAGGGCCGCGCTTAGGCTCTTAGCTCTCCCCGCGCCCTAAAATATACCGAGGAAATGCTTACAATTAAGCAGGGTTTCCCCTATGTTTGCCTGAATAACTAGATGATTCGTGAAGGCAAGCTATGGCTGACCCCGTTCCCAATAGTCCAGAATATGGCGCTGATAGCATTAAAGTCCTTAAAGGGCTCGATGCGGTGCGCAAACGCCCGGGCATGTATATTGGCGATACGGATGATGGCTCTGGCCTGCATCACATGGTCTATGAGGTCGTCGATAACTCGATTGATGAGAGCCTAGCTGGTCATGCCGACCGCGTAGAGGTCACGCTGCATACGGACGGCTCATGCTCTGTACGCGATAATGGGCGCGGCATTCCTGTCGACATGCACGAAGAAGAAAATATGTCCGCCGCCGAGGTCATCATGACCCAGCTTCATGCGGGCGGCAAATTTGATTCAAACTCTTATAAGGTTTCTGGCGGGCTTCACGGCGTGGGCGTGTCTGTTGTCAACGCGCTGTCAGTATCTTTGCAGCTCACCATATGGCGTAATGGCAAAGAGCACTTCATGGAGTTTAAGCACGGCGATTCTGTCGCTCCGCTTAAAATTGTCGGCGATGCGCCCGAAGAAACGCGCCGCAATGGGGATAAGAAAATCCTGACAGGCACGCGGGTGCGTTTTCTGCCGTCAGAAGAAACCTTCACCATGGTCGAATTTGACCGCGCTACGCTCGAGCGCCGCCTGCGCGAGCTGGCGTTCCTAAACTCTGGCGTGATGATTATTCTCACCGATGAGCGCCCCGAAGAAGACATTGTCACAGAGCTTTATTATGAAGGCGGGATTGACGCCTTTGTGCGCCATTTGGATGCCAATAAAGAAGCCCTTGTGCCTGCGCCGATTTCTGTCATGCGCGAGCAAGAGGGCATTACGGTCGAGGCGGCCATGTGGTGGAATGATAGCTACCATGAAAATGTGCGCTGCTTTACCAATAATATCCCGCAGCGCGATGGCGGCACCCATTTGGCAGGTTTTCGCGGCGCGCTGACCCGCACCATCAATAAATATGCGGCCAGCTCTGGTTCGGCCAAGAAAGAAAAAGTGAGCATTTCAGGTGATGATGCGCGCGAAGGGCTGACCTGTGTGCTCTCGGTCAAAGTGCCAGATCCAAAATTCTCTAGCCAGACCAAAGATAAGCTTGTTTCCTCCGAAGTGCGCCCCGTTGTCGAAAGTGCGATGAACGAAGCGCTGGGCGAGTGGTTTGAAGAGCATCCGACGGAAGCCAAAATCATTATTCAGAAAATCGTAGAAGCGGCGGCGGCGCGCGAAGCGGCCCGCAAGGCGCGGGACCTAACCCGCCGCAAATCCGCCCTCGATATTGCCAGCCTGCCCGGCAAGCTCGCCGATTGCCAAGAACGCGATGCGTCCAAAGCCGAAATTTTCATCGTGGAGGGCGACTCCGCGGGCGGTTCTGCCAAACAGGCGCGTGATCGCCAGAACCAAGCCATCTTGCCGCTTAAGGGTAAAATCCTCAATGTCGAGCGCGCGCGCTTTGACCGTATGCTCTCCTCCCAAGAAATTGGCACCATGATTACGGCGCTGGGCACGGGGATTGGGCGCGATGATTTTGATATTGATAAAATCCGCTATCATAAAGTCGTCATCATGACCGATGCCGATGTTGATGGCGCCCATATTCGTACCTTGCTGCTCACATTTTTCTACCGCCAGATGCCAGAGCTTATTGAACGCGGCTACCTCTATATCGCCCAGCCGCCCCTCTATAAGGTGGAGCGCGGTAAGAGCACGCAATATGTCAAAGACCAAGCCGAGCTGGATGCTTACTTGATTGATGCGGGCAGCCATGAAGCGAATCTTACCCTTGATGGCGGGGCGAAGATTGTCGGCGAAGATTTAAAGCGTATCGCCAATGAAGCTTTGCTAGTCCAAAGCCTGCTCTCGCGCATGAAACACCGCGCCCCTGATAGTATTATCGCGCAGGTCGCGATTGCGGGCGGGCTGGCCGTCGAAGAAGTTGACGGGCTGCCAGAAATTGTCGCCAAGCGCCTGGATATTATTGCCGATGAGGGCGAAGATGGCTGGAGCGGGCGCTATGATGATGACGGCGCGCTTGTGCTGCAGCGCGACGTTCGCGGCGTGACAGAGACCGTGGCGCTGCGGTATGGCTTTCGCGATTCCATCGATGCAAGGCGCCTCCATAAAATGTCAGAAGCGCTCAATGAGACCTATGCGGGCACGGCGATTTTCCGCCGCGGCGAGGCTGACCCTGTCGAAGTTTACGGCCCCGCGCAGCTGCTCGAAATTATTTTTGAAGGCGGGCGCAAAGGCTTTAAAATACAGCGCTATAAGGGACTGGGCGAAATGAACCCAGATCAGCTCTGGGAAACCACGCTCGATTCCAATGCGCGCAGCTTACTGCAAGTCCAAGTCGAAGGGGCTGATAGCTCTGACGAGCTCTTCACTAAGCTCATGGGCGACGTGGTCGAACCGCGCCGCGACTTTATCATCGAACACGCGCTGGATGCCGAGGTGGATAGTTAGGGGGCATTAATCTCGCCCTAGAGTTCTTGCTAAATTTATGTTATAAACCCTGCGGGAGCGCGGCTTATGGCAATGTATAAAGACTTACGTGATTATTCAGCGGAAGAGGCGGCTTGGATATCTGAAAGACTTATCTCTTTACGGCAGACAATACGGGCGTCTGACCTTGGTCGGCGAAGTCATGATAATCTTGTCATAGGGTCTTGGAATATTCGGGCTTTTGACGAAGGCGCGCCGCGGCGTGATGAGAGTTATCATTACATAGCGGAGATCATTGACCACTTCGATATCTGTGCTGTGCAAGAAGTGAAAAAAGACCTGAAACCACTCCAACGACTCAAAAATCTTCTGGGGCCTAATTGGGATTATTTTGTCACTGATGTCACAGAGGGCAATAAAGGAAATGGCGAGCGCCAAGCCTTTCTTTTCAACAAAAATAAAGTGCGTTTCCGAAATCTGGTTGGCGAAATTGTATTAGGCGCAGACGCACTCATTGACGGAAAGCAAATTGCCCGAACACCATTCTTTGCCTCATTTCAAGCGGGCTGGTTTCGGTTTACGCTTTGCAGCGTGCATATCATTTTTGGGGATGATAAATCTTTACGGACCAAAGAAATTTCTGCACTGGCGGAGCGCCTTGTTGAGCGCTCTAAGGATGAAGATGAAGTCTATGTCCTGATCGGGGATATGAATATTGAAAAACGAGGCGATCATATTTTTAAAGGCTTGAGTGACCATGGCCTAGAGGTCCCTGTTTTTGGACCTACGAATCTAGGGGGTAATAAGCATTATGACCAAATCGCTTTTACCTCGGAAGATATCAAAACTAATTTTGTAAAATCTGGCGTGATTGATTGGCGCGGCGATGTATTTGGCGCGCGCGATAAAGATCACTATGAAGGCATAATCCAAGCGCAAAGAGTTAAAGACGGTAAGAAACCCTATGGTAATTGGGAGACGTCTTATCAGAATCATTTTGCGAGTTTCGAAATGTCTGACCATTTACCGATATGGATAGAAATAAAAACTGACTATTCAGACGCCTATCTTGGACGTTTTTCAAAGGAGAAAACCGCTTGACGCCGCCGCGCCGCGCCCTTATACGCCGCGTTCAATTAAGAATTCAAAAGGCCAGACCATGAAAGTCCGTAGCTCTTTAAAATCACTCAAAGGTCGTCACCGTGACTGCCAAATCGTGCGCCGTAAGGGACGTCTTTACGTGATTAACAAAACTGACCCGCGTTTTAAGGCGCGCCAAGGTTAATTCACGTATTTTTCGCAGCGGCGAAAATTACGATAAAAAAGATTTTATGTGTAGGCCTCTTGCCAGAAATGGTTGGAGGCCTCACTGTATCTGGGATTATGAAACGTTTTCTGCTTACATTTGCTTTGCTTTGCGCTGGGGTGCCTGCGAGCGCCCAAGACGGCCCGCCGCGCATGGAAGTCTTGCCTGATATTATCATTATTCCTGATGCGCAGGGATTAGATGCGACAGAAAAAGAGGACGTGAGCGAGGGCGTCACTAAAGATACTGCGCCTGATTATTCCGCGCTTACACCCAAGGCCGAGCGCGAGGCGCGCCTTGAAAGCCTTTTTGAGCGCTTATCAGCCGAAGACAATAGCGAGGACGCCGCGCTGATTGCAGAGGAAATTTGGGCCCTTTGGCTCGATAGCGGCTCTGATACGGTCAATTTTATTTTGCGGCGCGGCATGGCGGCGCAAACGCGCGGCGAGAAAAAGCTCGCGCGCCATATGTTTGATAATGTGACTGTGCTCGAGCCAAAATTTGCCGAAGGCTGGGCCCGCTCCTCGCGGCTCGCCTATGAGGAAGCCGATTACTCGCGCGCCCTCATTGAAGCTTCCCAAACCTTAATCTTAGAGCCGCGCCATTTCTACGCGCTTTGGACGATGGGCAATATTTTTGAAAAGCTGGGGCGCCAAGAAGAGGCTTTGGAGACTTACCGCGAGGCCGGTAAGCTCTACCCGGAGCTAAAAGCGCTTAAAGACCGCTTGGGGGCTTTGGAGAGCAATCTTAAAGGCGATGTGCTTTAGGGAATTTTTTGCGCGCGAGGCGAGTTTCCTCTAGCCAGCCTGCCTCTGGCTCGCTAGGTCAGCGGGAGATTTTAAAGGAAATATTATGCGCCCTGATAACCGTAATCGCGACTCTCTTCGTTCAGTCTCTTTGGAGGCTGGCGTCTCCCGCTACGCCGAGGGCTCATGCTTGGCTAAGTTCGGAGAAACCCATGTGCTGTGTACGGCCAGTGTCGATGAGAATGTCCCGCGCTGGATGAAGGGCAAAGGCAAGGGCTGGGTGACAGCGGAATATGGCATGCTGCCCCGCGCCACACACTCGCGTAATTCGCGCGAAGCTGCCCGCGGCAAGCAAGGCGGGCGCACGGTTGAAATTCAGCGCCTGATTGGCCGCTCACTGCGCGCGGCGATTGATCTTGAAAAGCTGGGCGAGCGCCAAATTATTGTCGATTGCGACGTCATGCAAGCCGATGGCGGCACGCGCACCGCCTCTATTACGGGGGCGTGGGTCGCGCTTTACCAAGCCTGCCAAGGCCTTGTCGAGCAAGGGCTTTTAAAAGAAAACCCCGTGACCGATAATATGGCGGCGGTCAGCTGCGGGATTGTCGACGGGGAATGCCGTCTTGATCTTGAATATGTCGAAGATAGCGCGGCGCAGGCCGATGCCAATTTTGTCCTCACAGAAAGCGGCGGCGTGATTGAAATTCAAGCCAGCGCTGAGGAGACGCCCTTTACCGCCGATGAAATGGCAGAGCTTATCCGCTTGGCCGGCCTTGGTATTGGCGAGCTGTGTAAGCTACAAAAAGCAGCGCTTGGGTAAATATGACCAAGCTTACCAAAATCGTTGTCGCCTCTCATAATGAAGGCAAGGTGCGCGAAATTCGCGCGCTGCTCACGCCTTTTGGCATAGAGACGGTCAGCGCGGGTGAGCTGGGCTTGCCAGAGCCTGAGGAAACGGAAACGACCTTTGCGGGGAATGCTGAATTAAAAGCGCGCGCGGCGGCGCAGGCTTCGGGCCTGCCCGCGCTGTCCGATGATAGCGGGCTAGCGGTGGATGCACTGGGCGGCGATCCCGGAATATATGCCGCGCGCTGGGCGGAAAAGCCCTCGGTTGAGGGCGGTGGGCGCGATTTTGATATGGCCATGTGGCACGTTAATGACCTGATTGGTGATAACCCTGACCGCAAGGCGCGCTTTATTTGTGCGCTTTGTCTGGCCTATCCACAG
>CALKIX010000098.1 GCA_937995665.1 uncultured Hellea sp.
AGCCCGCTATTGGTACAAATATTCGAGGTCGCTTTTTCGCGGCGAATATGTTGCTCGCGCGTGGAGAGAGTCAGCACAAAACCGCGCTCGCCATTGGCGTCCACGGTCTGCCCGCAAACGCGGCCTGGCATTTGGCGCACAAGCTTTTGGCGGCAGGCAAAGAGCCCGACATGCGGCCCGCCAAAGTTAAGCCCTACGCCTAAGCCTTGGCCTTCGCCGACGACAATATCTGCGCCTTGTTCTCCGGGGGATTTAATCGCGCCCAGCGCGACAGGTTCGGTAAAGACCGCAATCAGCAGCGCCTTATGGGCGTGAGCTTTTTCCGCGATCGGGGCCAAATCAACAATCTCACCAAAGACATTAGGTGATTGCACAACCACGCAGGCCGTCTCATCTGTAATCAAGTCGATAACATTTTGGTCGGCGCCAATTTCGGGGGCCACTTCGGTGACATTAATGTCAAGGGTCGAGGCCAAAGTTTGCGTTGCGGCCGCGTAATGCGGATGCAGGCCGGGGGCAAGAATAGCGCCCGCTTTGCGCGTGACTCGCTTGGCCATCACCACCGCTTCGGCGCAGGCGGTTGAGCCGTCATACATAGAGGCATTGGCGACATCCATGCCCGTCAGCAAGGCAACCTGCGTTTGGAACTCAAAGAGCGCTTGCAGCGTGCCTTGGCTAATCTCGGGCTGGTACGGCGTATATGCGGTGAGGAACTCGCTGCGCTGTATCAGGTGATCCACTGTGGCGGGGATATGGTGCTTATAGGCCCCTGCCCCGCAGAAAAACGGCACAGAAGACGCGCTCACCGACTTGTTCGAGAGCCGAGTCATATGGCGCTCCACCGCCGCTTCGGATTGATGCTTTGGCAAATCAATCAGGCTATCCAGACGCGCGGCTTTCGGCACATCTTTAAACAGAGCATCAATATTATCAACCCCAATCACAGAAAGCATCTGCGCACGGTCTTTATCATTAAGGGGGAGGTAACGCATCTTAGTTTTCCTTCTTAGACGTTAGCGCCTAGAGACTTTCGCAGTAAGTTTTATAATCGGCTTCGTCCATTAAGCTCTCCAACTCACTGGCATCCGCTAAGGTCAGTTTCAAGAACCAGCCCTCGCCTTCGGGTGAAGCATTGACGGTTTCAGGGGCTTCTTCGAGCGCGCCGTTGACCCCAATCACGGTGCCGCCCACGGGGCAGTAGACCTCAGACGCCGCTTTCACACTCTCGACCACAGCGGCTTCATCGCCTTTGGCAAATTCAGCGCCCACCTCTGGCAGCTCAATAAAAACAACATCGCCTAGCGCTTTCGCCGCGTAAGGGGAAATGCCGACGGTGGCGTTATCGTCCTCAATTTTGATCCATTCGTGATCTTCTGTGTAATAGATGCTCATGATTTATCCTCTGTAATATTGGTGGGGCGCGAAGGGCATCTTCACGACCTTGGCTGGGCGGGCTTTGCCGCGCACGATGAGTTGAAGGGGGGTTCCCGCCTTGGTAAATTTGCGGGCAACATAACCCATAGCGACCGGCCCGCCAGCAGTTGGCCCAAAGCCGCCGCTGGTAATCTGCCCAATAGTATTGCCGTCCATATCCTGAATTTCAGTATGCTCGCGCGCGGGGGCGCGGCCTTCGGGTTTTATCCCGACCAAGCGCTTGGTGGTTTTATCAGCCATATCGGCGGCCACACGCGCCGCGCCAATATAGCCCGCCTGCGCGCTGCGGCGATGTTTCTGGATAGACCAAAACAGCCCCGCCTCAATCGGCGAGACGCTCGTATCAATATCATGGCCATAAAGGCAGAGCCCCGCCTCTAGCCGCAGACTATCGCGCGCGCCAAGGCCTATCATTTCAACGTCAGCATGAGAAAGCAACATATCCGTAAGCTCGCCAACATCCTCATGCTTGACAGAGATTTCAAAACCATCCTCACCCGTATAGCCAGAGCGGGACACATGAGCCCAAATCGTTTGGGTCAGCGGAATATCAAGCGAGCTCATAAACACCATATCGCGCACGGCAGGGTTTAGCTGGCCCAGCACATCCACCGCTTTGGGGCCTTGCAGCGCAAGGAGCGAGAGCACATCGTCTTTGTAATCAATCGAGGCTCCTTCGGGCAGATTGGCTTCAATATGGACAAAATCAGCATCCTTGCAGCCAGCATTGACGACCAGATAAAGACGGTGGGTTTGGCCTTGGAAGCCGAGCCGCGTAATCATCAAATCATCGAGTATCCCGCCCTGAGCATTAAGTA
Source organism: uncultured Hellea sp. (assembly GCA_937995665.1). Taxonomy (GTDB): domain Bacteria; phylum Pseudomonadota; class Alphaproteobacteria; order Caulobacterales; family Maricaulaceae; genus Hellea. Next base: position 2,253 of record CALKIX010000098.1, read on the forward strand.
GCTGCGAGTATCGCTGCTGACCAGGGGCTAAATCTTGGAGGGAGGCCGGCACGAGCGTTTCCAGCGCGCGAGCTGCGCTCTCAAATGTGCCGTCATCAGCAGTTACGAAACATTGCCCCATATGCGAGACATCAAACAGCCCCGCCTTCTCGCGTGTATGAAGATGTTCCTTAAGCACGCCCATGGGATATTGCACGGGCATATCATAGCCCGCAAAAGGCACCATTTTTGCGCCTAGGGCGATGTGCTTTGCGTGAAGCTTCGTCTTTTTTAGCTGTGTCTGGTTTGAATCCGTCATAGGCCATTAAAGCGCCAAAGACGCTTCCAGTGCCACCTGCTGTCCTTTGGGCCTGAGAGATTGACCCTGCGATTGACCTCAATCGCTAGGCTTACTCCGTCGGCGGGGCTTTTCACCATGCCCCATAAAGGGCAGCCCGCTTTCCAGCGTTTTGACTTCTAAACGGTCCGTTGACCTGAGCGTTTCCGGGGCGGTTGCGCCTTCGGTGGCCCTGTGATTATCTGCGTAATCCTTAGAGCTCTCTCCCATTTAAAAGGTATAAAAAAGCTATGCGAGATTCTTTTTAGGGAGTCAATCAAGCCGCTTATCTTGTCCACACGAAAGATTAACCTCGCCGTGCTAGCCACATTGTCAAATTGATCGCATAAGGAAATACTATGTCTGATAATGCTGAAATCGAACTTACTGCCGCTGGCTCTGGTAAATCAGAAGCCGAGGTCGCTTTTGAGCTTCTAAGCAAGCTCAAAGGCCAAGGCGTCTGGGGTGAGCGCAATATGTCTGCGATTTTAGACATGTATGCGGAATGTCTGGACGCGGCCAAAGGTCTGCGGGCCTATGAAGGTCAGCGCCGTGTTGAAGTGCCAATTAAGTCGGGCGCAGCAGCCCCCGCAAATGTCACAGCCCAGCGCCCTGCTCAAGCGCAACAGCCCGCTCAGCCGCGTGCCCAGCAGCCAGCAATGCAGGCTCAGCCGCAAGTGCAGCAACCGCAGGTGCAACAGCCGCAAGCGGCAGCTCAGCCTGTCCATGCACAGCAACAAGCCGTGCAACAGGCCTTCAAACAAAGCTAATTATAAGAGCCAATCAAAGGCGCGACTACATTCGGTTTGGCGCGTCTATCCCTATTATATTGAGGCCATGCTCTAGCTGGCGCAAAGCCGTCTGCGCGAGAGCAAGGCGTGAGGCCTTCACAGGCTCAGGCGTTTTGCCTGCTAAGATGGGGCAATCCGTGTAAAAGCGCGAAAAGGCCTGCGCGAGGCGAAAAACATGGTCGCAAAGCAAATGCGGGGCATATTTATCCGTCGCCGCCTTTAGCGCGCGATCAAATCCATCCAGCGCCAAAACAAGGTTCTGTTCTGCCGGGTCTTCAATCACTATCTCGCCCGCGCTCACGCCCATATCTGTGGCTTTGCGCAATATGGATTTAATCCGCACCGCCGCATATAAAAGATAAGGGCCTGTTTTGCCTTCAAAAGCAGTAAAGCGCTCGGGGTCAAAAATGTAATTTGTCGTGCGCTGATTTTGCAAATCCGCAAATTTAAGCGCGGCAATACCGACCTTATCGGCTATATCTGCGCGCTCTTCCTCTGGGAAGTCTGCGCCAATACCCGCTTCATCAAGGCGGGCCTGAGCGGCTTCACGCATCATTGCAATGAGGTCTTCAAGACGGAGCACGCCGCCCTCTCGGGTTTTAAAGGGCTTGCCGTCTTTGCCGTTCATTGTGCCAAAGCCAAGATGCTCCATTTGCTCTGGCTTGTACCAGCCAGCTTTCACCGCAGCGCGGAAGACTTGCTCAAAATGCAGGGCTTGACGTTGATCAACAACATATAAAATCAAGTCAGGGTCAATCTCGGCCTTACGGTCAACCAAGGTCGCCAAATCTGTCGTGTGGTAAAGCACAGCGCCGCTGGAGGCGAGAAGCATTACGGGCGGAACGTCTTTTTTCTCATTTTCTTCTTCGACACGAATAATCAGCGCGCCGCCATCTTCTTCGGTAATACCTTGGGCTTTCAGCCCCTCAATCATATCAGGGATAAGCGGATCAACGGCCGCCTCGCCCTTCCACAGATCAAACTCTACGCCGAGTGCGCCATAACCTTTTTTTAGCGCCTTAATCGACTCGTCAATGAAATGGCCAAGCAAGGCGCGGTAACCTTCGCGGCCCGCTTGAAGCTCCGCTGTGGCCACGCGCGAGCGCTCCATACGCGCCTCATCAGATTTGGCTTTATTACTCGCCGCAGGATAAAGCCGCGCAAGGTCATCCATAGTTACAGGCGACACATCAGGATAGCCGCTCGTCTTTGAGGCCTTAAAATAGGGTAGCTCTGGCTGCTCGTCTTGCAGCTCTGTAATCAGGTGACCCATTTGCAGCCCCCAATCGCCCAAATGAACATCGCCAATCACGGTCTGGCCTTGAAAACGCAAAAGACGCTTTAAGCATTCTCCAATAACGGCTGAGCGCAAATGCCCCACATGCATAGGTTTAGCAACATTGGCGCCGCCATAATCAATGACTATTTTTTGAGGCGGCAAATCGGTTGCGCCAGTCTTATCATCTGCGGCCAACGCGGCGGCGCGCGCTGTAAGAGCGGCGACAGCCGGGCGAATATTGATAAAGCCCGGCCCTGCGATTTCAAGCTCAGCAATTGCGGGATGGCCTTCAAGCTTGGCGACAATATTTTGGGCGATCTCTCTTGGGTTGGCTTTGTGGCCTTGCTTTTTCAAAACGCCTGCAGCGGCCATCGCCCCATTACATTGAAAAGGGGCAAGATCAGGCCGGTCGGATTCGCGCGTCGCGCCAAGCGCTTCGGGAAAGCCAAGTTCGGCAAATGCCGCGCTGGTGGCCGCGTTTAATGTCTCTAAAATAGTGCTCATTGGAAACGCTAGTTTTTACCCGCAGAAACGCGGAATCGTTTACCTTGCACATTAAATTCGCGCTGAGCTGGCGTAACCTCAAACCCTACAATGATTTCAAAGTTCTCGCCTGATGTGCCTTCTGTGGCGCGCGGGATAACGATTTTATCCACGGTCTCTCTGATAGCGACGCGATCAGCTCCGGGCGGGAATGTTACTTGCAGCGGGAAAGTCTTCTTATTGATAACGCCAATATTCTTACGCGTGACGGCAACAAAATATTGGTAATTTCCGACAGATTGCTGAGCGGCGGCGGGCCCTCGGCCAAAGCTAAAATCAAGAATGAGGTTCGCATCGATAGGACGGGTGCTGTAATAACGGCACAGGCTACGCACTTTATCAATCTCGCCTGTAAAGCCGACATTCGCAAAAGATTCTCGCTCGCCTGCGAATTCTACAATACGAGACGCATCATAAAGGGCAAATGCGCGCGGACATGGTCCTGGATTGGCTTCTGAGGCCTCTCCGATATTTAGAGCATCCTTTGTGCTAGAACAGCCGCTAAGCCCCATAAGGCTTGCGGCACCTATAGCGAATACGATTTTTGATAGACGCATTATGTATCCCGAAATTCGTTCTGTTTTATGTGCATTTGCCATAGCGCGGCATTTGCGAGTCTGATAGGTCTTAGACAGTAATCTGCCTTGCCGCAACGCTCAAGATGAGAAGAAACTGGCCTATGAGGAGAATTTAATGTCAAGCTCTGCGCTCCAAAGTGATGAACGCCTCAAAAAACGCGTTTTATTAGCGGCGCCGCGCGGCTTCTGCGCAGGTGTTGATCGCGCGATACAGATTGTTGAGAAATCTATTCAAAAATATGGGGCGCCTGTCTATGTGCGCCATGAGATCGTCCATAACCGCCATGTTGTGAATAGACTATCAGGCCTTGGGGCTGTGTTTGTGGAAGAACTTGATGAGTGCCCCGATGATCGCCCTGTCGTCTTTTCTGCCCATGGCGTGCCAAAATCCGTTCCAGCCGCTGCCCAAGCGCGCGAGATGAACTTTTTAGACGCCACATGCCCGCTTGTCTCAAAAGTCCATGTTGAAGCTGAAAAACACGCTGCAGCCGGACATCATATCCTGCTGATTGGCCATAAAGGACATCCCGAAGTTGTCGGCACAATGGGCCAGCTTCCAGAAGGCCATATCACCTTAATTGAAACAGAAGATGATGCGTGCAGCTATGTGCCCGAAGATCAAGACAACCTCGCCCTCGTCACGCAGACGACCCTATCCGTGGATGATACATCCGCGCTTATTGAAATTCTGCAAGCGCGCTTCCCTAAAATCGTCCTGCCTTATAAAGAAGATATTTGCTACGCGACGACCAATAGGCAAATGGCTGTAAAGGCGATTTCGGAGGCTTGTGATTTATTGTTAGTCATTGGCTCTATCACCTCATCAAACTCAAAGCGCCTTGTTGAAGTCGGCGATAAGGCAGGGGCTGACAAAGCCATGTTGATATCCAGTGCTGAAAGTTTGGATTGGTCAGTCATTGATAAAGCGGAAACGATTGGACTGTCTGCGGGGGCTAGCGCGCCTGAATATCTTATGGACGGGGTTCTCGCTGCACTGCGAGCGCGCTATGACATCGAGACTGAAGAGGTTGAGGTCATCAAAGAAAAAGTCATCTTCCGTCTCCCCCGTCAACTTATGTCAGCCTAGCCGCATTGATGAGCAAGGCGCAAAAAGAGCTTATCATTTACACAGATGGTGCCTGCTCCGGCAATCCTGGCCCGGGCGGCTGGGGCGTTTTAATGCAATATGATGGGCGTGAAAAAACCCTCAATGGCGGGGACCCCAATACAACCAATAACCGTATGGAGCTCATGGGCGCTATAAAAGCGCTAGAAGCCATTAAGCCAAATTTCAAAGGCTCAGTAACTCTTTGGACTGATAGCACCTATGTTATTAAAGGTATCACAGAATGGATTCATAGCTGGAAAAAACGCGGCTGGAAAAAGTCGGATAAGAAGCCAGTTATCAATGCCGATCTGTGGATGCGTCTGGATGAATTAAATAAAACCCGCGATATTGAGTGGAAATGGGTTAAAGGCCATGCTGGTGTTGAAGGCAATGAGCGGGCGGATGAATTGGCCCGAAATGGGATTCCTGACACAGAAGTTTAAGGGTTATTGTTAATTTGCCTTCAATTTGGTGAACCCTAAGCGCGCATTCCCCTCGCAGGGGCAAATGCTATTTCTTTTCACCGAATCAATTATTAAAAATCTATGGTTCAACAAAAGCGCATACGTACGGCCAATGATAACGTGCCGCCTTTGCATCATTTGCAAAGGACGCTTCATGGTCAGCTTGCCGCATATTCCGATCAGAATCAAGCAAGTCGTCCAGCTCTTGAAAATACAGTACAGGCGCTAACAATCCCAGCGAATAATCAGCGTAAAGTTAGGAGTCTGCGCTTAACGCAACTCCTCTGGCTTGCCTCAATCCTTTCAGTAATAGCAGCAATACTATTTTCCGCGCCTGTAGAGTATAAAGCCTTCTCGCTTGTTGCGCTTTTATGGATGAGCCTTTGGAGTAGCTATGTTTTTACAGATCACAAGCTACCCCGCCTCAAAGAAATTGCGGTGCTGAGCACCATGGCCTGTTTCTTATCGGCCTTTGCGCTTCTAGCTACTCTTCTCTCGCTAAGCATCGCGCCTCTAGACGGCGTTGTTTTAGCCACGCTTGGCGCTCTGGTTTTGGCAGGCGTAATGAAGTCACGAATCGCCCTACTTGGCTCAATCACGGCCTCTCTTATCTGGGCGGTTATGGCCAAGCAAGGGACAGCGATAACGACGCCTTTGCTCTTTGTCTTTCCCTTCATAGCTATCGCCCAAGCTTACATATGCACCAAAATCAATTCCGGCCTTACAATTGGCCTATCCATCGTAACGGGTTATTATTGGATAGCATGGCTACTCACGGATTTGTGGAGCACTGGCAACATGCCCCTTACCTTTGCCGCGAGCGCATTTTCTATTATTGGCATGGCTCATCTGCGTTTGGGTAAGGTGGCTGAAGATACAGGCATGATTGGAAGTAATTTGCATTTATACGCAGGCTGGGCTGCGTCCATTGTTGGCGCGTTAATTTTCCAGATATTTTGGCTTGATTCAGACATACTGGGCGCGAGCACAGCTTTCATTAGCGCGCAAGGCCTGCAAAATTGGAAGCACCTAATTATGGGCTGCCTTGCTATTGTTTTTGTAAGCGGGATTATCCGCTACAAATATAGCCAAATAACGCTCACCGGCATTGTACTGGTCACACTAGTTACGGCTCTAATGCCAGCCATGCTCTGGAAGCCTGATTGGACAGTCGTCGTAATGGATGGTTTTGCTGGCATGAAGGCAATGCCAACTTTCGGCATCATCATAGGCGCGGCTATATTGTCGAGCTCTATCAGCCTTATCGCAAATGGGCTTCGCCGCAATACTAATATTATGATTGCCCTTGGCTTACTCGGCATGGTGTCTCAAGCGGTCTTGTTACTAGACCCTACTCTTACAACGGCTGATAATATTGTAGTGTTCTTTACTGCTGTGCTAATTGCCCTTACAATTAGCGCGGCCGTAGCAGGTAATAGCATCGCCCATCAAGCACCGCCGCCTCGCTTAAAACCAAAAGAGACATTTGCTAGGTAATCTTGAAGCTCGTCGCATTCGGCTTTACGAATCTTGGTGCTAAAATCATTCCCGCTATATAGCCGCCAATGTGAGCCGGCCAGGCTATAGAGGTGCCAAATATAGGCTCTGCAACAACCAAGACCGCGTTTATGACAGCCCAGCCAAGTCCGAACTTTATCATTTGATTGCGGCCGCCCATCGCCCAAGCGCCTGTTGCAAAAAGCGCTGATGCGCCGCCCGATGCGCCAATCGCGCCGGCAATATCAGTCTGGCTGATCGCCCACCATCCCCACTGAAAAATCCCTCCAATAATAATGCCCGCAAAAAAGAGGATGAAGAATTGCGACATTGGACTCATCTTTTTGGCAAGCTTGGAAGCCGCCACCCCGCGGCGCATTTTGATAGCGCGTAGCGTCACAATGCCAAATGCAATTGTCATAAATGTATTAATCAATAAGTGGGTAAGATCAGCATGCAGAAATCCATGGCCTATTAGGCTTATCGCATGGGTCAAAACAGTTGTACTTTCCATCACTAAGGGCCGCAGCACCGCATATCGATCAATCATGCGTTCCAAGGCCCGCGGCATAAACTGCACCAGCAAAGCCACAAGAATAAAAGCCCCGCCTAGATATGCAGGTGGCTTTTCGCTAAAGTTAAACATGGGTTCAGAAGATTTAGGCATAGCCCGCTCTAGCCCAGAAGCGGCGCATGTAAAAGTTGAAATTCAGCCCTTTCGCTTTTTGCAGAATCGCAAGTATATATAGAATTAATAGCATCGAGGAGCTCCAAGGACGCTAAATGTGGTATGTTGCCGTAAATGCTAAAAGCTATGGTCCTTATACGGACCCGCAAATACAAGGCTTTGCGGCTGAGGGCAGAATCACGTCCGCCTCATTGATTAGCCAAGATCCAAGCCGGGGGTTTGTGCCTGCTAGCCAGCACCCCGCCTTTCAAAATTGGATTCAGCCCGCCGCAGCGCAAGCGCCTGCTCCCCAACCAATTGCTCAGCCAATTGCTCAGCCAATTTTAACCCCCATCGCGGCACCACAAGCGGGTGTCTTAGCGCGGCAAATACAGCCGCAATATAGCCCGCAGCCCCTCGCGCCTAATCCGCAACCCGCCCCGCTACAAACGCAGACACAAAGCCCCGCCCCGCAAGCGGTAGCCGCCCCTCAAAAGGCCCCCAATACGGTTTTTGTTGTGATGGCAGAAATCCGCTCAAACAATGGCATGGACTTTTTGCAAGCGCTGCAAAGCCAAGGCATTGCCCAGCGCATTGGCGATTCTGTCTGGCTTCTGAAAAGCGCAGTCAGCGCAGAGCAGCTGCGCAATCAGCTGAGCCAAACACTTGGGCCTGATGATAGACTCTTTATCTTGGATAGCTTTGCCAATAAAACAGCATGGTTTAACATTGGAGCCGATATGGATGCGCGCATTCGTGATCTTTGGGACATTCAAAGCTAGAGCGCCCAAAACTAAAAGCTCAGAGCTAAAGCTCGGTTAGCCCTTTTTTAAAGCGCGCTGAATTGGCCATATAGACCTCACTGCTCATTTTCAGCATCTCAATTTGAGACTCATTTAGTGTTTTCACGACCTTGCCAGGTGCCCCCAGCACCATTGAATTATCCGGAATGACCTTGCCTTCCGTAATCAGCGCATGGGCGCCTATTATGCAATTCTTGCCTATTTTTGCCCCGTTCAGCACAGTGGCGCCAATCCCTATAAGCGTATTCTCGCCAATCTCGCAGCCATGGAGCATGACTTGATGGCCTACAGTCACGCCTTCACCCATAATGAGCGGATAGCCATGATCTGTGTGGAGCACAGAATTATCTTGTATATTGGAGCGCGCCCCGATTTTAATCAGATCATTATCTCCGCGCAGCACAGCGCCAAACCAGACAGAACTGCCCGCGCACATCTCCACATTGCCCATAACTTGGGCATTGGGCGCGACATAGGCATCATCGGCAAGCTTGGGCGCAACCCCGTCCAGCGCGTAAATGCTCATTAGAGCTCGTCCAAATCCTGCTGAAGAATTGAAATATTAAGGTCATAAGAAATATCTTCTGGGTCTTCATCATCGATATAAAGCAAACCCAAAATTTCGTTATCAAGATAAACCTCAACACTATCGGAGACTTTACGCGGTTTAATCGTAATCCCCTCATTGCCCAGACGTTTACACAAATAATTGCGTACTGATAGAATTTTATCGGGGCTCATGTGGCCTCTCCTAATGTTTGGTCCATTGATTTTGAAGGTTCTTCGCAGCACTTTCCGCCAACGGGTTTAGCGGGCACACCTGCCACGGTGCATTTAGACGGTACTGACCCTAGCACAACTGAGCCCGCAGCGATTTTCGCGCTATCGCCGATTTTAATATTGCCGAGTACGCTCGCCCCTGCGCCTATTAACACGCCATTGCCAACCTTGGGGTGACGGTCTTCATCGGCTTTACCCGTTCCGCCAAGCGTGACACCTTGCAAGATAGAACAGTCATTACCCACCACAGAGGTCTCGCCCATGACAAAGCCCGTCGCATGGTCAAGCATGATGCCATGGCCGATACGCGCGGCTGGGTTAATATCTACGCCGAAGAGTTCTGAGCTGCGGTTTTGAAGATGAAAGGCCAAAAGATCCCGCCCAGCCTTAAATAAAGCATGGGAGCAACGATAGGTCTGAATAGCCATGAAGCCTTTAAAATAAAGAAAGGCTTGAAGGTAAGACGTACAAGCCGGATCGCGCTCTTTAACCGCCAACAAATCCTTGGCCGCATATTCCACAATCGTTTTATCCGCCTCTATCGCCTCAGTGAGTATTTTACGCAGCTTTAGCGTTGAAAAATCAGGTGTAGCTAGCTTTTCGGACAAATGATTGACCAAAGCTCCGCCAAGGCTCTCTTGATCTAAAATTGTGGCATGCAAAAGTGAAGACAGAGCAACCTCTTTGGTCGCATAAGTCGCTGCTTCTTTTTTTAGGTTAGACCAAACACAAATGTCTGCTTGACTATCCGTTGCAAGATTAAGTTTAGCCATGATGGCCTCCACTAATATTTAGGTCTGAATAGGCGTGGACGCTCCAAAAGCCAAATAAATAATCGTAATATAAAGCTTAGTTTTGCGCAGCCGCCCAATCGCTGTAACTTAGAACCGTGTCATGGCTTGCGTAATCAGGCGAGAGCATTTGGACAACCAAAGGCGCAATATCGCTCGGCTTGGGCAAGCTATCAGGGTCCTCACCCGGCATGGCTTTGGCCCGCATTGCCGTACGCGTGGCCCCGGGATTAAGCAAATTAACTCGCAAATTCGAGCTTTCAACTTCCTTAGCATAACATTGCACAAAGGCTTCCAGAGCGGCTTTGGAGGCCGCATAAGCGCCCCAATAGGCGCGGCGCGAATTTGCTACACCAGAAGTCTGAAACACGGCGCGGCCAGCAGGGGATGCACGCATTAGTGTATCAAGGGAACGGATTATCCGGTAATTTGCAGCCAAGTTCACCGTTATCACCTCATCCCATGTCTTGGGCGTTGTATGCGCGGCCAACGTAACCTCACCTAAGACGCCCGCATTGGCAAAGAGGCCATCAAGACGCCCCCAACGCTCATTGATAATGCCGCCAAGCTGGTCAATACCGTCTAGGTTCTTAAGGTCCATCGGCACGATGGTGCACTCACCATTGATGGCTTTAATAGCGTCATCAAGGTCTTCAAGCCCGCCTTGTGTGCGTGCAAGCGCTATAATATGCGAGCCCGCATTGGCGAGTTCTAAGGCCGAGGCATAACCAATGCCGCGCGAGGCCCCAGTTACCAAAGTAACGCGGCCGGATAAAGGAAGAGTGCTCATAGCGCCTATGCGACCTCAATTAAGAATGAAAGCTGCTTAGAGCCGTCGAGCATTTTACGGTCACGATCAATAAGCGGCGTCGGGTATTCGCCCGTAAAGCAATGGTCCGTATATTGCGGACAATCAGCAGAGCGGTACGCCTCGCCCATGGCCCAATAAAGACCTTCGACAGACAGAAAACCAAGGCTATCCACTTCAAGCATTTCGGTCATAGCTTCGAGGCTATAATTGGCTGCGATAAGCTTTTCGCGCGTGGGCATATCAATACCGTAATGATCTGGATGTTTGATGGGCGGAGAGGCTGAGCGGAAATGAACTTCTTTAGCGCCGGCCGCTTTAATCATACGAACAATCTTGGTCGAGGTCGTCCCCCGCACAATGGAATCGTCCACAAGCAAGACCTTCTTGCCTTCAATCATGGCGCGGTTGGCCGAATGCTTGAGGCGCACACCCATATCGCGAATTTGCTGGGTAGGCTGAATAAAGGTACGGCCTACATAGTGATTGCGAATAATGCCAAGCTCAAAAGGAACGCCTGCTTGTTGCGCATACCCCAAAGCGGCAGGCACGCCGCTATCTGGTACAGGAATCACAACGTCAATATCGGCAGGTGTTTCTTCGGCAAGGCGCTGGCCCATACGTTTACGGACTTCATAGACGCTTTTCCCGCTCACAATGGAATCGGGACGGGCAAAATAGACAAATTCAAAAATACACGGACGCGGATCAGCTTTAGGAAATGCGCGAAATGAGCGAATGCCATCCTCATTAATCGCCACCACTTCGCCCGGCTCGACTTCGCGTACAAATTCTGCAGAAATCATATCAAAGGCGCAGCTCTCAGACGCCAGAATATAGCTATCGCCCAGACGGCCAATCAGCAGTGGTCGAATACCTAAGCGGTCACGCGCGCCGACCATGGCGTCTTTGGTCATGCCAATAAAGGCATAGCCGCCTTCAACTTGGCGAATGGCGGAAATGAAGCGGTCAATAAATTCACCCCCGCGTGCGCGCGCGATGAGGTGAATAACGACTTCTGTATCTGATGTGCTTTGAAACAGCGCGCCCGCCTCATTAAGCTGCTCACGTATAGTATAAGCATTGGTGATATGGCCATTATGGGCCATTGCAAAACCGCCGCTATGCAGCTCCGAATAAAGCGGCTGAACATTACGCAGGCTTTTCTGGCCACCCGCCGTGGAGTAACGATTATGGCCGATTGAGATATGGCCTGGCAGGCGCTCGGATGGGTCATTGCCCGTGAAATTATCTCCTACGAGGCCAAAGTGACGCTCTGTATGAAACTTATCGCCATCACATGTCGCAATGCCGCAAGCTTCCTGACCGCGGTGCTGGAGTGCATGCAGGCCAAGCGCCGTCATTGACGCGGCATTATCAATCCCAAAAATGCCAAAAACGCCGCATTCTTCGCGGATTTTATCTTCATCAGGATCCCATTCGGCGGCGGGGGTCTCTATGACCTGTTTGCAGGTTTTTGCCATGGGATGTGCTCCTGAGCTTTCCATTACTGGATCTCCTTAGCGATGCTTTCAATGTCGCCATCTTTAATGCGGTCTGCATATGACTTCATTTTCGCAAACGGCAAGGCTTCTATCGCCCCGCCTATTTTAGAGAGAATCGGATAGAAAGTCGACTCTTGAAACATCTTGGGAAGTTCCACGGGATCAGCCTCGAGTTGGTCTTTCATAGAGCGGGGCATATTTTCAATAACAGAAGGCGGGAACTTGCTTGGATTTTCAGCAATATAGGCCTTAAATTCTTGGGCATCTTGATTGGCGCGATATTGCGCGGTGAGGAGCAACATCAGTAGGGACGAGACAATCAGCCCTCTTAAAACACCAAAACCCGCGCCCAAAAGGCGGTCAAAGAGCCCGACATCTTTGCCTTTAAGTGTTTTAACAAGTCCGCTTAGCAAAAACACCATAATCATATAAGTCACGGCAAAAGAACCAAGCGCCAGCGCACCATCGGCCAGCCATGAGGGGGAGATTAAATCTTGCGCCGCAAAGCGGTACTGCCCAAAGACAAAAAGAGCCACGCCTGCGGATATAAATAAAGCTAAAAGCGAGGTCAGCTCCCGCATCAAACCGCGATTAGCCGCCATAAGCAAAGATATTAGAAGAATGACGAGGACAATTATGTCAAAGCCATTAAAGTCCCAAGGGCCAATGCTCATGCCAGATACTCACCTTGCTATGCGGCCCTTATAGACGACCCCCATGCGGAATCAGCCTCAAGCCCTTTATCTGCGCTGGCTTCTACACGGCTTATAAGCTCAGGCAAAGCCTTGATTGCAATTATTGGCAGCGCCCCATTATCATTTTTTTGAGCCCTTTTGGCAGGCTCAGCCGATATAGCTTGCTTAAAACCCAGCTTAGCCGCTTCTTTGAGCCGCGCATCAGAGCGGCCCACGGGACGCACATCGCCCGAGAGGCTAATTTCGCCAAAAACCACACTATCGGGCGGCAGGGGCATATCAAAAGCTGAAGACGCAATGGCGGCGGCCACCGCCAAATCGGCGGCGGGCTCATTAATACGTAAGCCGCCAGCGACGTTCAGGTAAACATCCTTGCCCGCAAAGCTGACCCCGCAGCGCGCCTCAAGCACAGCCAGCACCATAGCCAGCCTGCCGCTATCCCAGCCCACCACCGCGCGGCGCGGCGTGCCAAAGGCAGCGGGCGCGACAAGGGCTTGGATTTCGGTTAGCACGGGGCGCGTGCCTTCAAGCCCTGCAAAAACAGCCGCGCCTGATGAGGCATCCCCGCGCCCATCCAAAAATAGCGCGGACGGGTTAGGCACTTCGGCAAGCCCGCTCTCGGCCATCTCGAAAACACCAATTTCGTCGGTGGGGCCAAAGCGGTTTTTATGCGCGCGTAAAATACGAAACTGATGGGCGCGGTCGCCCTCAAAATAAAGCACGGCATCCACCATATGCTCCACCACGCGCGGGCCTGCAATCTGCCCGTCTTTGGTGACGTGTCCGACAAGGATAACGCAGGCGCCTCGTTTTTTGGCGTAGCGGGTTAGCTCCTGCGCGCAGGCACGAACTTGCGCCACTGTACCGGGGGCTGCGCCTAGCTGATCCGTCCATAAAGTCTGAATAGAGTCGATGATAATTACGTCAGGCCGCTCGACCATCAGCCCGTCAATAATCGGCCCTAGAGATGTTTCAGAGGCGAGCGAGACAGGCGTTTCGGCCACGCCCAGCCGTTTGGCACGGCGGCGCACCTGCCCTGTGGACTCCTCGCCAGAAATATAAGCGGTTTTATAGCCCGCGGCGGCAAGTTTGCCCGTGGCCTGCAAAAGTAATGTGGACTTCCCAATCCCCGGATCACCGCCGACTAAAAGCGCCGAGCCCGGCACTAGCCCGCCGCCAGTCACGCGGTCAAGCTCAGCAATACCTGTTTTGAGCCGCGGCAGCTCCGCGCTCTTGCCGCCCAAATCGACAAAATCCAGCGTACGGCCTTTCTTTCGCTTATGAGCTGGGCGTTCATTATGGCTCGTGATTTCCTCGACCAGCGTATTCCACTGCCCGCAACTATCACACCGCCCCGCCCATTTTGAATGAACAGAGCCGCAAGATTGGCAAACAAAGGAAGAAGAAGGCTTAGGCATAAATAACTCCGTTGCCCTGTTTCTAGCCACAGGCGCGGCGCGAAGTCAAGAAATGTTTATGATTTGTTCTCTTTTGTGAGAAGTAGCATCCAAACTAGTTGTAGCTTATTGTAAACGATTTTAAGTCGATGATAGATGGCCAAATTAGACCACGTGGTGGCGTTAGCGCATTCATGCTTCTAACAAATTAAGGGGCTAGTTTAGGCTAACAATAGAACTAGTGTTACAACATTCTTTGGCAGTTTTAACCTGCCCCCACTCCCCTCTTGCGCTTAGCCGCCAATCGCCCTAGACCCGCGCCATGTCAAAAGCCCTTGAAATAGAGCCCGGTAAGCGCCGCGTTTTTGCGATTATTTCTCACCCCGATGCGGGTAAGACAACGCTGACCGAGAATATGCTGCTCGCCGCGGGCGCGATCCACCAAGCGGGGCAAGTCGCCGCGCGGGGCGAAGCGCGCCGCACGCAATCAGACTGGATGAAAATCGAGCAAGAGCGCGGCATTTCCGTCTCCTCTTCCGTGATGACCTTTGAGCATCGTGACCTGATTTTCAACCTGCTGGATACGCCGGGACATGAAGACTTTAGTGAGGATACTTACCGCACCCTAACGGCGGCTGATTGCGCGGTCATGGTGATTGACGCAGCCAAAGGTATCGAGCCGCAAACACTCAAGCTTTTCGAGGTCTGCCGCCTGCGCGATATTCCGATTGTGACCTTTGTGAACAAGCTTGACCGCGAAGCGCGCGACACTTTCGAAATTATCGCTGAGATTGAAGACAAGCTGGCACTGGATGTGGTGCCCATGCAATGGCCCGCGGGCTCTGGGCGGCGCTTTCGCGGTGTGGCTGACCTTCGCGGGGAGCGCTTTTTAAAATTTATCAAGCCTGATGAGGACGGCACCCATGACTGGACGCCCATTGCGGGCAATGCCATTACCGCCCATTTTCATGATGACGATCTACTGGCTGAATTTAGCGAAGAGCAAGAGTTGGCCAAGGAATATCCAGATTTTAATGTGCAGTCTTTTCGCGAAGGCCATATGACCCCCGTTTATTTCGGCTCAGCTTTGCGTAAGTTTGGCGTACTCGAACTCATCGACGCGCTAGCCGAGCTCGCCCCTGAGCCGCAGCCCGAAGCCTGCATTAAGGCGGGGCAAGAGGCACAAATGCTGCCAACCTCCAAAGAGGTGGCAGGCTTTGTCTTTAAAGTCCAAGCCAATATGGATTTGAACCACCGCGACCGCGTGGCGTTCCTGCGCATGTGTTCGGGCGAGTTTAAGCGCGGCATGAAGCTGAAAACTACAGGCAATAAAACCATCTCAGTGCATAATCCGATTTTATTCTTTGCCCAAGACCGCGAGCTGGCCGAAAACGCTTATGCGGGAGATGTTATCGGCATTCCCAATCACGGCGCGCTGCGGGTGGGCGATAGCCTTTCGGAATCGGGCAAAGTTAAATTTGCAGGCATTCCTAATTTTGCGCCTGAAATACTGCGCCGCGCGCGCCTTGCCGACCCTCTGAAAGCCAAACATTTGCGTAAGGCCTTAGAGAGTCTTGCCGAAGAAGGCGTCACCCAGCTTTTCAAACCCGCCATTGGGTCTGACATGATTGTCGGCGCGGTGGGCGCGCTGCAAATTGATGTGATGCGCGAGCGGATTAAGACCGAATATGGTCTTGAGGTCACTTTCGAGGCTCCGCCTTACCAAATCGCGCGCTGGGTAGCTTGTGATAATCCCGACACGCTCAAGGCTTACTTAGATAAGAACAGCTCGACCATTGGCGAAGATATCGACGGCGCGCCAGTCTTTCTCGCGAAATCAGCCTGGGATGTGGGCTATGCCCAAGAAAAGAACCCCGATATTCGCTTTTTGACAACCAAAGAGCGCCTCTAGTCCATTTGGCCCAACTCTTGCGAGACCTCTCTTATCTATAAGGATTAAGAGGGCGATTGCACTATGTTGACACAATATATACCGGCGATGATTATGTTCAGCATCACGGCTATCTTCGTTTCGCTTTTTTGTATCCCCGTGACCGCCTTCCCAAAGAAGAACAAACTCATCAATTTTTACTGGATTGGCTTTTGGGTCTTCCTTGTCATTATTGCTTCCATCGCGGGGGCCATGAACACGCTTTTAATCCTAGGCTATAATTCTGAGCTTGCCGCGACCGCGATTTTAGCCGGCGCGAATGCCGCCTTTATCAGCTTCGTCGTTTTCGCCTGGTTCCGCCTCTCAGCTAAAGCTTTTGTGCACGGAGTGAGCAAAGGGCTAAAGCGGTTTCGGGCTTAGTTTCTTAGCGTCTTAGAACGCCCCTAACGACGTGGGGGGCCTGCGAGTTCGCCGAGGCTTTCCGATATAACAGGCGCGACGGGGCGCGATTGCGAGGTCGGGATTGGCGCATTTGGATCAGCAGGGAGCGACGTTAGCGGGGCTGGCACTTGGACATCATCATTTAAGCTCCCGAAGAGGCTCTGCTTGGCTTGTGCGAAGCTTTGGCTTTGCGAGGCGCGAATGGCGGCGGCTTGCGCTTCCGCCTGAGCTTGTTCTTGCGCCGCTTGCAGACGTGCTTGGCCATTGTGGTGGGTCACAGGGCTATTGACGGATCCGCGCGGAATAGCGGCATTTTGCAGAGAACTGCTCTTCTGGCCTGCCCCTGTAATCGGCACACCGATAGGCGGGCGGCCTTGAGAGCGCGGCGATTGTTGTTGCGGCTGGGCGGGGCGCGCCAAAGCAGGATAACTGCCATCAAGATTATATTGAAAACTCGGATGACGCGGCGGGGCGCCGTAAGGGGCTGCGGGCGCTGTTATACGCGGATCTCGCAAAAGACGCTGCTGCGGGCTGACCGCTAGGCCTCTGGCCGCTTGCTGTTGATAGGTAGGTTGAGCCTGAAGTGGCTGTTGAACTCCGATATGTCCGCTAGCTGCACGGTAGCGATTTTGCTGCTCTGTTAGGCTGCCCGTTTGCGCTGGGGCTGGCGCGCGGTAAGCTGTGGCGCGCGGCTGAACTTGCGCTGGCACGGCTTGGCGCACAACGCGGCGCGCAGGCGAAGATTGCGCCGCG
>CALKIX010000099.1 GCA_937995665.1 uncultured Hellea sp.
GACATATACGTTAGGCTCTTGTGATATCTTTGCTGTGCTAAAATCAGGCAAAAAAATGGCCCCGCAAAAGCAGGGCCAGTTATATAAGAGAGAGACAACTCATCACATCAGATAAGTTAACCCCTCTCTACATTCGTCAAACTGAACGAGGCCTGAATGGCCGATTTGACCTGTTGGCTTGACCTATTGGGCCTATTAGGCGAAAGACCTTCCATGAGCACATTAGAACTCCAAATCATCCCTGTAACGCCCTTTCAGCAAAATTGTAGCCTGCTTTGGGATAAAGAAAGCCTTGAGGCCGTCCTCGTCGATCCCGGCGGAGAGCCTGAGCGTATTTTAGAGGTCGTTAAGTCCCTTGGCGTCACCGTCAAAGAAATTTGGCTCACCCATGGCCATCTTGACCATGCGGGCGGGGCGAAAAACATACGCGAACAAATAGGCGTTCCCGTTATTGGCCCGCATGAGGCCGATCAGTTTTGGATGGACACCATCGCCGAGAGCTGGGCCAAATATGGTCATGCGGGTATGGGTGATGATATTGTTCCAGATAAATACCTAAAGGACGGCGATACGCTTTCGCTGGCCAGTACAGAATTTAAAGTTCTACACACCCCCGGCCACACACCGGGTCATGTCGTGATTTATAACCTAAACTTAAAACTCGCCTTTGTGGGCGATGTCCTCTTTAGAGGCTCTATAGGGCGCACAGATTTTCCTAAAGGCAATCACCAAGAATTGCTAGATTCTATCACGCAGAAATTATGGCCGCTTGGCCCTGATATGCGCTTTATCCCGGGTCATGGCCCCATGGGTACATTTGGGCAAGAACGCCAAGATAACCCCTTTGTGAGTGATGATGTGGTTGGCGCCGCAACCCCCAATAGCTCGGGGGTGATGTAGCTAGCCCGCTGCCTTTTCCATCGCTTCCGCTAAATCAACATCTTTTTGTGTCACGCCCCCCGCATCATGTGTGGTGAGGGTCACGTCCACACGGTTATAAACATTATACCATTCAGGATGATGATCCATTTTATCGGCAATAATGGCAATTTGTGTCATAAAGCCAAAAGCGGCGGCGAAGTCATCAAAGCGAAACACTTTGGTGATAAAATCATCCCCGCCCGTCCAGCCATCCAAGCCCTCCGCGACGTCTTTTGCGTTTAAAAGATCCATTTTTCGTCCTATTTTTATAAAATTCTGGCCCGCAAGGGGGCGGTCAGCGGCTGTATCCACCCTTTAATGCAACAGCTGCCCCAAATTTGCCACATTCTTTTTTCTTAATAAAGATAGGTCTGCGGCTGAGGCTGCATACTGGCAAGTGTGGGAGGGCTATGTTTATTAGTGGGGAATAAAGCGATCATTTATAATGAGCGCGTCATAAGCTGTTCATACTTCTTTTATAAAGTAAACCCGTGTCAGTTTATGAAAATATCCGCCCCACCTTGCGTAAAAAAGGCCCCATATCCTTCCTACTCGCTTATAGCGCGTTTATTTTATGGGCGTCTTTGAGAGAGGGCGGGACGGGCGTTTCTATTCAAAACTTTGATAAGGTTTTGCATTTCAGCATATATGGGCTCCTCGCAGCTATTGCTTGCTGGGTTTGGCCTAAAATGGATGGATGGAAAATCTGGCTTGGCGTGGCAGCTTGTGGCGGTTTGATGGAAGTATGCCAAGGCTATTTTACGCAAGGTCGTGTGCCGTCTCTGGCGGATGCTCTGGCGAATGCTATTGGAGCTGCAATCGCAATTATGCTTTATCGTTATTGGCTTATCGGCCGACTCTCCAAAGCGCAATAGACACCCCTTCAACTGATAATTCTGTGCTATCTATGCTTGTAAATTTAAAAATATGTATTGATATTAATTTACCATATTAAGGCGTCCCGCTGGACGCATATTGGGAAAAAAAGGTGCTACTATGTTAAAAACAAACCCCATATCCAAAACTTTATCTGTCTTATTACTCGGAGCGGCAATGGCGCCTGTCGCTTTTGCAGGTGGCCAAAACCACCCCGGTAATATGCCTGACCTGCTCCCGCCAAACCCTACAAGCGGAGAATGCTATGCGCGGGTTGAAGTCCCCGCTCAATATACAACAGGGTCCGAACGCGTTATCGTTGAAGAAGCGGTCAACCGTGTCGAAATTTATCAAGCGCAGCTCGCTGAGCGTCAGGAACAGGTCCTCATTAAGGAAGCCAGCACGCGGTATAAAGTACGCCAACCCTCTTATAGCTCTGTTTCAGAGCAAATGCTTGTGCGCCCCGCCTATGACAAATTATCTGTCAGCGCCCCGCAATATTCAACGATAACTGAGACGGTGCAAACCTCTGCCCCGCGCCTTGTTTGGAAACGCGGTAACCCTGCACAATTACGTTCAGAAGGCTATGTTATCCACTCCACCGCCAATGGGGGACATTATGGACAAGGCTATAGCAGTACGACGTCAAGCTCTGCCATCCTTAGCGACTGCGGCTCATCTTGCGAAATTTGGTGCCTTGTCGAAGAACCTGGGCAATCAACCCAATTTAACCGCAAAGTCATAACCTCAGCGGGCCAAGTTATTCGCACGCCTGTTCCAGCGAAATATAAGACAGTTCACAAACAAGTCGTATCTGACCCAGGCGGCGTTGAAGAAATTTATGTGCCAGCTGAGTATAAAAGCGTGACCGTCGAAGACATTATCAGCCCCGGCGGAGAAACTGTCACAACATTGCCACCTAAATACGCAGATGTCGCGACGAAAACATTGATTGCACCCGCCACATTTGAATGGCGCCGCGTTCTTTGCAAACCCGGAACTGGCTCTATAAATTCGGGCGCAAGCTATGACGATCATGCGTCAACGCGCTACGGCACAGAGAGCTACAGCGCTGGAAGCTACAACACTGGCACAGCCTATGGACACACCGTTCATGATGGGGGCATTGTTTACGGCGACACGGTTTCTCAAAGCTATGGAACAACCACACCCTATTACGGCGCGCAATCATCCTCAAGCCATAGCAATACAGACAGAAAAATCCTAGGCGGGTTTATCGGCGCTACGGCGGGCGGTGTGCTAGGGTCAGAAATTGCCGGCAGTGGCAACCGCTTTGAAGGCGCAGCGATTGGCGCGGCCATTGGCGGGGTAACAGGCGCGGTCATTGGCGGGTCAACCGGCAATAATGAGACCGGCTATTATGACAGCTCTGAATATGGAAGCGGCATAGATTATGCAGAGCCGAGCTCATATGAAAATATTTACGAGTCAGGACATGGCGCCGCCCGCAAGCGCAAGCGCTGGTAGTCCCTTCGCGTCAATATTAAAGCAAAGGCCCGCGCTCATTGCGGGCTTTTTTATTGTGCTTTAACCTGCCTTGGAAAAGTAATCCTTCGCCAGCTTAAAGACGACGGGCGAGAGCAATAGCAGCGCAATAAGGTTAGGCATGGCCATAAGCCCCGTCAGGCTATCCGCGATCAACCAGAACATATTCACGACAAGGTTTTCTTGGCCATCGCCCTCAAATGATAAGGCATAGGTGGACGCAAAAACGGCTAGAACCCAAACCGCGCGAAAAACCGGGATAGAACGCTCTTTAAAGAGAAAAGCCGTGCAACGCTCACCGTAATAAGACCAGCCAATAATTGTCGTAAACGCAAAAATGGTCAGGCAGATATTGACAATATGATTCCCAAAACCTGAGAGCGTGGCGTTAAAAGCCATAGCCGTTAGCGGGGCGCCCGTCTCACAGCCCGCAGGCGTAGTGCCTGTTTCCAATATCTCTAGCACGGCGGGACTTGCAAGGCAGTCCTGCCCGATAACGCCCGAGGTCAGGATAACAAGCGCTGTCATAGTGCAGATAATCAAGGTATCAATAATTGTGCCTAGCATGGCGATAATGCCTTGATTAACAGGGTCATTATTTTGCGCCGCCGCATGGGCAATAGGGGCCGAGCCCTGGCCGGCCTCATTGGAGAAAAGACCGCGCGCAATTCCCTTTTGCATGGCGAGCATCATAAGCCCAATGGCCACGCCCGTCCCAGCGCTTTGCAGGCCAAAAGCATATTTAAAAATCATTCTGAACGCCTCAGGCACAGCAGCGATATTGATGAGGATGACAATGAGGGCGGCAGAGATATACAGGGCCGCCATAAAGGGGACGAGCTTGGACGCCATAGCGCCAATCCGCTTAATCCCGCCAAAAATGACGAGCGCGACAAGGCTTGACAAAATAAAGGCCACAATACGTGCATCAAAGCCGTACCCCGTTTCAGCTGACACAAGCGCATCGCCAATAGAGTTGGCCTGTACGGCATTGCCCGTAGAGAGCGATCCGATAATCCCGAAAACGGCAAAGGCAGCGGCCAACCAGTAAAATTTTGGGCCCAGCCCATTTTTGATATAATACATTGGCCCGCCCACGCGATTGCCATTGGCATCAACCTCGCGGTAATGAACCGCCAATACCCCTTCGGCAAATTTCGTCGCTGTCCCTAAGATTGCCGTTACCCACATCCAAAAGACAGCGCCCGGCCCGCCAATCGCAATAGCGGCGGCGACCCCTGCAATATTACCTGTACCGACGGTGGAAGCCAAAGCGGTCATCAGCGCGGCAAAGGGGGTTACATCGCCTGCGTCCCTGGCTTCGCGTTTTTTAAAAAGCTGGGCAAAACCATAGCCAATTTTAGTTATGGACAGAAAGCGCAGGCCAACCGTGAGGAACGCCCCAACGCCTAAAAGCAGGAGCATCATAGGCGGCCCCCAGACAAAGGCGTTTAACCGTTCCACTAATGCGCTAAAGATTTCCATGAGCCGCTATCCCTCTTTTTCTAAAAGCATAGAGCGCAACGCGAAAATGCCAAGTAAAAGCTTGAGTTTGACTTGAGCATTATCGGTAAAGGGTTTCTGCCTCGCAGGAAGGCGGCACGCGCCTTAAAAGTGGTACGGGTGAAAGGACTTGAACCTTCACGCCTCGCGGCACTAGAACCTAAATCTAGCGTGTCTACCAATTCCACCACACCCGCACAGATATGAACTTGTTAAAACAAGGATTGGTTGGCGGCATATGCTCGTATTTGAAAAGAAAATCAAGAGGGTTATTAGCTCTTTTTTGCATGCATTGGCGCGCGAGTCAGTGACCAACCCGCCGCAAGCGCCCCAGAAATCAGATTTGCCGCGGCTATACCAATATATGCGCCGCGCAATCCGTCCAATGTGACTCCAACATATACAAAGCCTACCATCAAGATTAAGGAGCGCACGACCGTATAAGCAAAGCCGTAAAAGGGGCGGCCTAGCGCGTTAAAGCCTGCCGCGCTGACAAAAACGAAACCATAGGCAAAAATCGTAATCGGGACGATGTAAAAATACGGTATGGACTTGGCGATAACCTGCGCGTCATTAGTAAAAATAGACGCAATTTGCGGCGCAAAGAGCGCGAGCAATAGCGCCATAAAAGTGCTCCAAATAATACAAATGCTATAGCAGAATTTAAAAGCTTCACGCACACGTCCTGTTAGCCCTGCGCCGCCATTTTGGCCCGTAATTGCGCCTATACAGGCCGAAAGCGCATAGAGTAGCCCGACAGAGACCAGCTCTGAGCGCGTGGCCACTGTGAAAGCTGCCACGTCAATTGTGCTCAGATTACGCGCAATAATCGTGACGAGCACGGCCGCAGAAGCTGGGACGATAATATTCGTGCCCGCAGCGGGGAGCGCTACGCTGCCAATAACCTTCCACGCCCGCTTGATAGAGCCGAGCGTCATTTCTTTAAAGCTAACCGCCTTGCGGTGCACAAAGACCACATAAAAACCTAAAGAGGCCGCGACCATATCGCCAATGGCTGTGGCCAGCGCCGCGCCGGCAATTTCAAGCCGCGGGAAAGGCCCCCAGCCAAAAATCAGAAAAGGATCTAATACAATATTTATCAGCGCGCCTGTTATCATAATCGCGCTGGGGACTGCAGCCTCGCCGCCCGCGCGCAGCACATTGCTACTCATCATCGCCACGGAGACAATGACGAGGCCAGGGAAAGAAATAATGAGATATTGCTGCGCCATGCTCATGATCTCGCCCTCAGCCCCCATAAGGCCTAACAAGCCAGGCATCATTAAGATAAGTGCAGAAACAAGTAAGCTCATCACGAGGAGGCCTAAGAGAATAGCGGCCGCCCCATGGCGGCGCGCGCGCTCCATATTGCCTTGCCCTATGGCCCGCGAGACAGCTGACATCGTGCCTGCGCCCAGCCCAATACAGGCACTTTTAGCCGCAAAGGTGAGCGGAAAAGCAAATCCAATCGCGGCTAAAGCTAAGACACCAAGATTAGGGCGCGCCTCATCCGTCAGGCGCCCGAGATAGATGGTGTCAACAATACCCGTTGTGACAAGCGCAATAACGCCGAGAGAAAAAGGCCCAAGCATACGCATAACGTGGCCGGAGACCTTGCCTTGCGTTAAATCGACTTTTGCTTCCAAATCTGAGCCTATACGCCTTTAATCTTCTGCAGAACGGTGAGAGGGGGCAAAGGCCGCCAATGTTGCCATCTGGACGATTTCAGAGGCCGTTGCGCCGAGCGGACAGATTTGCACAGGCTTTTCTAGTCCCGTCAAAAATGGCCCCAAAACAGTGGCCCCGCCGACAGTATCCAAAAGCTTTGTTGAAATCGAAGCGGCATGAATAGCCGGCATAACCAAGACATTGGCCGCGCCCGTTAAGCGCGAAAATGGATAGGTCAGCGTATGAAGCGGATCAAGTGCAACATCGGCGGCAATATCGCCTTCATATTCAAACGCGGCCCCGCGCTCATCAAGGATTTTAACCGCGCGCACAACTTTCTGCATGCGCTCTCCCACTGGGTTGCCAAAGGTCGAGTAAGATAAGAAGGCCACGCGCGGATCATAGCCAAATTCTTGCGCAAAACCCGCTGTCGTTTCCGCAATATCGGCCAAATCTTCCGCTGTGGGCAGCTCGGTGATATTGGTATCTGCGATAAAGAGCGTACGCTCTTTATTGACCACAACCGACACGCCCATTGTGCGCTCATCTTTTTTATGATTGAGCACGAGCTGCACATCGCGCAGAGCAATATCATAGCTACGCGTCACGCCCGTCACCATACCATCGGCGAGTCCATGATGGAGCAAGAGCGCCGAGAAGACGTTTCGGTCATTATTCACAAGGCGCTGAGCATCACGTCGCAAAAAGCCCTTACGCTGCATTCGCCCGAAGAGATATTCAGTGAATTCGGCATTGCGGTCAAAAAGACGCGCATTTAAAATGGTCAAGCTATCGGGGTTATCAACGCCCAGTAATTTCATATTGTCCAAAATAGGTTGCTCACGCCCGACCAATATAGCTTTGCCAAGACCGCGCTGCTGAAAAGCTTGAGCGGCGCGAATAACGGCCGGTTCTTCGCCTTCAGCAAAGACAATAGTTTTGGGGTTATCAACAACAGCCGAGCTAATGCCTTGCAAGATAGCCGCTGTTGGATCTTGGCGGCGCGCAAGCGACTTTTTATAAGCCGCCATATCTTCGATGGGTTTGCGCGCAACGCCCGTATCCATCGCCGCTTGAGCGACATAAGGCGGAATTTCAGAAATCAAGCGCGGGTCAAAGGGCGCAGGGATAATATAGTCTTTGCCATATTTAGGGCGGTTACCATGATAGGCCGCCGCGACTTCTTCTGGCACATCTTGGCGCGCCAAATCGGCCAGAGCATGCGCGCAGGCCAGCTTCATTTCCTCGTTGACATTGCGCGCGCGCACATCCAGCGCGCCGCGGAAAATATAGGGAAAGCCCAAAACATTATTGACCTGATTAGGATAGTCCGAGCGCCCTGTCGCGATAATCGCATCATCGCGCACGGCTTTAATCTCTTC
>CALKIX010000100.1 GCA_937995665.1 uncultured Hellea sp.
GCTCAGCGATATAAAATCAAGGCTGCAAATTTCGTAAATTATGCTTCACAAACCCGCCTAAGATAGCTATAGCCCGCTCACCTTAATGTGCGGCCGTGGCGGAATTGGTAGACGCGCAGCGTTGAGGTCGCTGTGGGGTAAAACCCGTGGAAGTTCGAGTCTTCTCGGCCGCACCATTTTCCATCAAATTGAACGTATTTTATATTTTGCTATGCTAATTTTGGGCTATATCTATATCCTATTATAGTCATAGCCCATACGGCGCGATGAGGGATTTTCCGTTGGGGAGCTCTATTAAAATCTACTCTTTCTGCGCGCACTCTAAAGGGCACAAAATAATAATCTTCGCCCAAATATTAGGCTTGAGGCGTCATTTGGTTTCAATTTTTACAAACTAATTGCCCCTCTTTAGAAGCTCGAATAGTCATAAAAGGCTATCGAGCTTTGGTGTCAACGGCGGTGCCTATAGTGACGACTCACATGCGTAAATAAGCCCATGCTTTGAGTTTTTCCCCAATATTTCACGGATCGCTCCGTGTGCAGCTGACGAGAGGCCGCCCTCATGACCGCAGAATCTTATAATTTTCGCGCTTTCACTGGAAAGAGTAAAAGTCTTCACATTTTGAGAGACGCCTTCAGCTCAACAGGCCTGATTTTTCAACCGAGTTTTACTTAGGAGCCTATGATGACCAAGCAAAAACTTGTCGTTATTGGCAATGGGATGGCCCCGGGAAAGGCGCTTGAGACGCTCCTCGACATTGCGCCCGATGCTTATGACATCACAATTTTTAATGCGGAATCGCGGGTCAATTATAACCGCATAATGCTCTCTCCGGTCCTGTCGGGGGAGTCTAGTTTTGAAGACATCATCATCCACGGTGATGGTTGGTATATTGAGAACGGGATTACGCTTTATAAGGGGCATAGAGTCTCTGAAATTGACCGCGAGGCCAAGACGGTTACCTCTGAGGGCGGGGTAACTGAGCCTTATGATAAGCTTTTAATTGCGACGGGCTCTAATCCTTTTATCATTCCAATTCCAGGGCATGACCTTGCGGGCGTCCTGGCTTATCGCGATCTTGATGATGTGAATGCGATGCTGCTGGCCTCAAAGTCGGGCGGCAAGGCCGTTGTTATTGGCGGCGGTCTTTTGGGCCTAGAAGCGGCGGCAGGCCTTCAAATGCAAGGCATGGAGGTGACTGTCTTGCATCTTATGCCGACCCTAATGGAGCGCCAGCTTGATGAGAGCGCGGGTTATCTTTTGGAGAAAACCCTGACCGAGCGCGGCTTAAATATCATCACCAAAGCCAATACTAAAGAAATTCTGGGTGATGCGAAAGTCACGGGCGTTTGTCTTGAGGACGGCACAGAACTTGAGGCCGATATCGTTATTATGGCTGTAGGAATTCGCCCCAGCAAAGCCCTTGCGGAAAGCTGCGGGCTGGATGTTGGCCGCGGTATTTTGGTCGATTGCAACATGCAAACAAGCGACGCTGATATTTACGCTGTAGGAGAATGTATTGAATTTGAAGAGAATTGTTACGGGCTTGTGGCGCCGCTTTACGACCAAGCTAAGATTGTGGGTAAGACTTTGGCCCGTGTTGAAACGGACGGATTTACCCATCCCGAAACAGCCACAAAGCTGAAAGTTACCGGAGTGAATCTTTATTCCGCCGGTGATTTTGCAGCGGGTGATGACCGTGAAGACATCGTGCTACGCGATGCCGCCGAGGGGATATATAAGCGCCTGATTCTCAAAGATAACACCATTATCGGTGTTGTGCTTTATGGTGATACCGAAGACGGGCCTTGGTTCTTTCAGCACATTAAAGACCAGACAGATGTTTCGCAGATGCGCGAGACGCTTATCTTTGGCCCTGCTTACCAAGGAGGGGGCGCTGTGGACCCCTTACAGGCCGTTGCAGCATTGCCAGATGATACAGAGATCTGCGGGTGCAACGGCGTGTCAAAATGCGATATTGTCAATGCTATTGATGAGAAAGGCTTGTCTGACCTAGGCGAGGTTCGCGCACATACCAAAGCCTCTGCTTCTTGCGGGACCTGTACGGGTCTTGTTGAAAAACTTCTCGCCATTCAATTAGGCGATGATTTTAAACCCGATGCAGTCAAGCCTGTTTGCAGCTGTACGCATAAAGGCCATGATGAAGTGCGCCGGATGATTTTGTCGCAGGAGCTCAAGTCTATTCCGGCTGTCTTCCAAGCGCTTGAATGGGACACGCCGGGCGGCTGCGCTAAGTGCCGACCTGCGATTAATTATTATCTGGTTTGCGCATGGCCTGATGAATATGTGGATGATGGCTATTCGCGTTTCATCAATGAACGTGTCCATGCTAATATTCAAAAAGACGGAACTTACTCTGTTGTGCCGCGCGTTTGGGGCGGAATGACATCATCCAATGAGCTTCGCGCAATCGCCGATGTTGTCGATAAGTTTGATATTCCAACGGTCAAATATACGGGCGGACAGCGCATCGATCTTTTAGGGGTTAAGAAAGAAGACCTTCCAGCGGTTTGGTCAGACCTTAATGATGCGGGCATGGTCTCCGGTCATGCCTATGCCAAAGGCCTTCGCACCGTTAAAACATGTGTGGGGACAGATTGGTGCCGTTTCGGAACGCAAGATAGTACGGGCCTTGGGATTAAGCTTGAGAAGATGTTATGGGGGGCTTGGGCGCCGCATAAATTAAAGCTCGCCGTCTCTGGCTGTCCGCGTAATTGCGCCGAGGCCACTTGTAAGGATATTGGCGTGGTCTGCGTCGATAGCGGTTATGAGCTTCATTTTGCGGGGGCTGCTGGTCTTCACATTAAAGGTACGGAAAAACTCTATACGCTTGAGACTGAAGAGGAGGTCATGGAGCATGTCGCTGCGCTGACCCAAATGTACCGCGAGCAAGGCCATTATCTCGACCGCATATATAAGTGGGTGGATAAAGTCGGTCTGGACTATATTCGCGAGACTATGCTCGATGACGAGCAGCGCAAGGTCTATGCGGAGAGCTTCCACTTCTCGCAGACATTCTATCAGGTCGATCCTTGGGCTGAACGCGTTAAAGGCAAAGAGGCCCATCACTTCACACCCATTGAAATTGTTCAGCCCAAGGCTGGTATCTTGGAGCCGGCAGAATGAGAAATGAGCTTTTAGATTGGATCGATGTCTGCGCGCCTGAGGATATTCCCTTTCAGGGCTCGCGTGTCGTACGGACGCCCAAGGTGACGATTGCACTTTTTAAGACGGCGGAGGGCGATATTTTTGCCCTTGATGATGTCTGTTCTTTTCAGACGCGTAAATTCTCAATGCGCCCTGAAATCTGCCCGCTTTCCCAAGGTATTGTCCATGGTAAATTAGTGACGTGCCCCGTCCATAATGAAACTTTCTCTTTGGAAACAGGCGAATCTACAGGCCAAGATGATGAACGCGTTCAGACATTTCCAGCGCGCATTGAAGAGGGCAGGGTTCAGCTTCAATTGTCCCTAGCGGTTAAAGCCGCCTAGACGCGATGGGCTCCGTTCTCTTAGATTTTCCAGCGCAATCGGGTGGTAATCGCGAGACAAAAACGACATGTCCTTATTGCGGTGTAGGATGTGGAGTCATTGCGAGCGTTGACGCGCAAGAAAGCTTGAGCGTTAGAGGTGATGAGA
This sequence comes from uncultured Hellea sp., assembly GCA_937995665.1. Taxonomy (GTDB): domain Bacteria; phylum Pseudomonadota; class Alphaproteobacteria; order Caulobacterales; family Maricaulaceae; genus Hellea. Next base: position 3,661 of record CALKIX010000100.1, read on the forward strand.
CACATCCCGCAAATTACGGAAAGCTCTGCTCAAAAGGCTCCGCCCTTGCCGATACGCTGGGTGATGAAGACCGTCTTTTATATCCGCAAATTGGCGGCAAACGCGCCTCTTGGGAGCAGGCTTTGGATCAGGCGGCGAGTAAGTTCTCTGACATTATCGCCAAACACGGCCCTGACGCTGTTGCCTTTTATGTTTCAGGCCAATTGCTGACGGAAGATTACTACATCGCCAATAAATTGATGAAGGGTTATATTGGCTCTGGTAATATTGACACCAATTCGCGCCTCTGCATGGCCTCATCCGTGGTCGGGCATAAGAAGGCTTTCGGCGCGGACACTGTACCGGGCTGTTATGAAGACCTTGAACAAGCTGACCTGATTATTCTAACAGGATCAAATCTGGCATGGTGCCACCCGATTATTTATCAACGTATTGCAGCGGCCAAAGCCGCGCGGCCAGAGATGAAAATCGTCGTGATTGACCCGCGCGAGACGGCGACTTGCGATATCGCGGATATGCATCTTGCCCTAGTACCGGGCTCTGATGTGGCGCTATTTCAAGGCCTATTTAATTATTTGGATCAGCAGGGCTGCGCCGATAATGATTTCATTGCTCAGCATACAGAGAATTTTGAACCCGCTATGCACGCCGCCATTTCGTATAATCTAGACGCCGTCAGCCGCCTGAGTGGTATAAGCGAGGCGGAGCTTGAGGCCTTTTACGCGCTATATGCGAAGACAGAGAAAACGGTCACGATTTATTCCCAAGGGGTCAATCAGGCTCGCGACGGGACTGACCGCGTCAGTACGATTATTAATTGCCATCTTTTAACGGGACGCATTGGCAAATTAGGCGCAGGGCCGTTCTCCGTTACCGGCCAGCCTAATGCAATGGGAGGCCGCGAGGTTGGGGGCCTTGCCAACCAACTGGCCTCCCATATGGATATAGGCAATGCCGCGCACCGTGATCTCGTGCAGCGTTTCTGGGGCTCGCCAACAATGGCGCCTAAGGCGGGCCGTTTGGCAGTAGATATGTTTGACGCTATTCATGACGGTACCATAAAAGCCGTTTGGATTATGGCGACCAATCCCGTCGATAGCCTGCCTAATGCTAATCATGTGCGCGCAGCTTTGGGGCGGTGCGAGCTCGTGATTGTCTCTGATATTTACGGCCATACAGATACAGCCGCTTGCGCGGATATTTTGCTGCCGTCGACAGGCTGGGGCGAGAAGGACGGCACAGTGACAAATTCAGAGCGCCGTATTTCGCGTCAGAATGCTTTTCTGCCCGCTTCGGGCGAGATGCGCCATGATTGGTGGCAGCTCTGCGAGTTTGCCAAGCGTATGGGGTTTGAAGAGGGGTTTAACTTTGAAGGCCCTGCTGAAATCTTTCGTGAATATGCGGGACTTTGCGCCTATGAAAATAATGGCACACGCGATTTAGACCTTTCCGGTTTTATGGATATTTCGAAAGAGGATTATGACGCGATAGAGCCTATTCAGTGGCCCGTCACAAAAGCCGCGCCACAAGGCCGCGCACGGTTTTTTGAAGACCATAAATATTTCACGCCAAGCGGGAAGGCACAATTTATCGCGCCTGCTGCGCTAGAGGCACCTCAACGCCGTGCTGACTATCCATTTATTTTAAATACGGGGCGTATTCGCGATCAGTGGCACACCATGACGCGAACGGCGCGCTCTGGGCGGCTCTCCCAACATATTAGCGAGCCTTTTATAGATATTCATCCTCATGATGCGAAAAGCTTAGGGCTAGAAGATGCTGATATTGCCGTTTTGGAGAGTGCATATGGGCAGATGCTCGCAAGAGTTTGCGTCACCCAGCGACAGCGCGAAGGCGCGGTCTTTGTCCCAATGCATTTCACGGATCGCTTTGCCAGCGCGGGCCGTGTTGACGCGCTGGTTCACCCTGTTATCGATCCGTTTTCGGGCCAGCCCGCGTCTAAATCTACGCCAGTCGCGGTGAGTAAATTTAAGGCCAAATGGTACGGATTTGCCGTTGTCGCTTCCGATATTTTTGAAGCGGTCAGCGTGCCCAAATCTGTGCAGTATTGGAGCAAAGCACGCATAGCCTCTGGCGTGAAGCTTGAGCTTGCGGGTACGAAACTACCAGAATACTGGGCGTCTTTCATGGGCGCGCTTTTGGGCGAAGATGAAGGGCTTGAATATATTGATATGATAAGCCCTGTGAACGGCACGGCGCGGCTGGCCGGTTTTAAGGACGGCAAGCTTTTGGCCTTACTCTATACAGGAAACCAGCCCGTTGCAGTGTCGCGAAATTGGGCCTGTGAGCAGCTGCTTGGCAGCCCGAGCGGAGCAGAGCGATACCGGCTACTTGCAGGCCGTCCGAGCGGGGATGTTCCTGATAAAGGCGCGATTATTTGTTCGTGCCTGAATGTTGGCATTAATGACATTCAATCTGCCATAGCCAAGGGCTGCGCCAGCGTGAACGCGATAGGCGACGCCACAGGGGCGGGTACAAATTGCGGCTCCTGTCAGCCTGAGATTAAGGCGATTTTACAGACAAAGGAAAAGATAGATGTCCCAGCGTAAACAGCTATTTGCTGATGATGCCTTAGGGCAGGTTATTCTGGTCGGCGCAGGGCCAGGGGATCCAGAGCTGCTGACCCTAAAGGCCGTGCGCGCCCTTGAGGCGGCGGACGTGGTTCTCTTTGATAGTCTTGTTTCGGCGGAAATTTTAGAATTTGTCAAAAGCACCGCCCGCACAATCTGCGTGGGTAAAAGGGGCGGGAAGCCTTCCTGTAAGCAAGACGATATCCACGCCATGATGCTGCGTTTTGCGCGGCAAGGTAAAACGGTTATTCGCCTAAAATCTGGCGATCCGATGATATTTGGCCGCGCGGGCGAAGAAATCGCTATGCTTAAGGAGCAAGGTATTGCCGTTCAGGTGATACCCGGCGTAACAGCGGCTCTAGCCGCGGCCTCAAATCTTGGTGTCTCCCTTACCCATAGAGGCTGCGCGCAGGGCGTGAAATTTATAACAGCCCATAGCCGCCACGGGGAATTGCCAGATTTAGACTGGCGCGCTTGCGCGGATAATCAAACAACGCTTATGGTCTATATGGGCGCGCGGACGGCGCCAAAGCTGGCAAAAGCTTTATTAGAGCAAGGCGCAAATAGCTTGCTGCCCGTGATGATTGCCAAAGGCGTCTCGCGCGCAAATGAAGAAGTGTCTTATCATCGCCTCACTGACTTATTGGATATGCATATTGAGCGCGAAATGCCTGTTTTGCTCGGCCTTGGCCGCGTCTTTGAAGACGCGTGCTATGCCTATGAGCGCGCGCAAGAGCCCGCATCATATTTGAAGACACCCGCGTTAACGGCTTAGAGTTTTTTGAATAGATATCACAATATCTTCTGGAGCCGTCGTGACATTAATTTGCTGTCCATAACTGGGTAGCTCTAATGTTTCTAATTGCGAAGCCAAGAGGGAGGGGTCAAAGAAATGACTTTTTCTATTGCTAAGGCGCGCGGCGAGCAGTTTTTTGCTGCCCGTGAGAATAACTCAATGAGGCGTCTGTTTGCATTTGGAGACCAGTATATGGCGGTAACTTTCTTTAAGGGCGGAGCAGGCTAAAACCGCGCCGCCGCTTTGCTCACATTGCGCCAGATTATCGGCAAGGCTTTGCAGCTAAGGCCTACGGTCAGCATCTTCCAAAGCAATGCCGCTTTGCATTTTTTTATATTCGCAGGGGGATGAAAGTCATCCCCGTCGTGAAAGGCAAGGCCTAAAGCTTTTGCCAGCTGCGCGCCGATGGTTGATTTCCCCGTCCCCGAAACGCCGCATATGATAATGTTCATACAGCCCTAGCCTTTTAAAGACGTTATCAATGCGAGTATGCCCGTATAGGAAATAATCATAGAAAAGATAAAGGCAAGCACCAAAAGCGTATTGAGTATCCAGCCGGGTTTATAGTCTTTCATCAGCTTTGAATTATTTATAAAAATAATGGTGCCGCCAACAATAACAGGCAAAAAAAAGACATTAAAGACCTGCGTTAAAATTTGTCCCTTAATCGGGTTTGCCCCCAGAACAGGAATGGCCATAGTTGTGCCCACAAAGGCAGCGACTCATAATTTTCCGCCTTTCACTTCGGGAATAGACGGCACGAGGCCCGCAATAGTTTCTGACGGCAAAGGGTGAATAAAGAAGAGCGAAATCACAAATGAAATACCCATACAGCTTACAAAGAAGATAAGCACTTTTTCAAAGAGCGAATATTTCCCGGACAGCAAAATGGCATACATGATTGAAATGACGATCGCGGCAATTGCGATAACCACGCCATATTTATGCGGCGCGACATCAGGAAAATAAAGGGCGATGAGCTCATAGATAATATTTGAGGATATACCTAAGATACCAATAATTGAGTTCCATTGCCCAAAGACCACGCCAATAATGACAGAAAGCGCAATTAGCTTTCCAAATTTCAAATGGTTTTAAAAGCTATAAAGCGCGGTTTTCCCCGTCACCAGATAGTAATTCCCATAGGCATGAAAGAGGGCCCCTGAGAAGAGGCAGCTTAGCACTAAGACCCATAGCAATTGCATACCAAAGGTACTGCCGGCGACAATCATCGCCGTGACGCTGCCCGTGCCAATTGTATAGCCCACCGCAAAAAAACCGGGGCCAAAGCCCAGTATTTTCTTCATCAAAGCCGACATCGCCGTCTCCCCATGTTTATTTTTTATGGGTATAGTTTTAACCTAATCACGCCCTTTTAGAAGCCGTAAATTATTGCGCTTAAATCCAGCGCCGAACCCGGGCCTTGTACCTTAGATAATCTTGACCAAATTTTTGCTCTAAAATCCGCTCTTCGGGCTTAATTTGTAGGATATTCATAAACAAAATAAACAGAATAAGCGGCGCGATATTGATGGGGTTGCCCAGAAGGATAGCCCAGCCCATCAGGATTAAAGCAAGGCCCAAATACATTGGGTTGCGGCTTATGCTGTATAGCCCAGAGGTAACAAGGCGCGAGGCCTTTTCAATCTTGATAGGGTTGACGGTTGTGCGCGCGCATCTAAAGCCATTGATAGAGATGAGGTCAAGACAAAGGCCAAAGCTAATAAGAACAAAAGCAAGAGGTTTTCGCAGCGCGAAACTCAATGATAGCGCCCCAAAGACTTTGGATATAGCCCACATTGACAAGCCCCAAAACAGACCTTGAAGCGGCGGCGGGATGCGCAGATTACTCATTTTGATTTTCCTAGTTAGTATATCTCTGTAAATCCTTGCGGTTGACCATGCTTCCCCAGTAGCGATTATAAGGATGAACAAAGTCTGTGGGGCGGCTTTGGGCTGCTAAAGGGCGGCCCTCATTATGCCAGCCAAATATGCCGTTCTCTAAATTATAGATAGGCGCGGTATGGTTCTCGTATGGATAGCCTAATAGCCGCTTGGCCAGACGCGCAGAACGTACACCGACGGAGCAATAGAGGATAATTGTCTTACCTGAAAACGGCTCGCCATATTGGCTGTAAAAGTCTTTGGCAGATATATCAGGGTCAAGCCTTACAGCGTTTTTCAAATGGCTGACGGCAAATTCATCAGCCTCGCGCACGTCAAATATGACATAATGCGCCTCCTCCATTTCCGAGAGTTTTTGGGCGGAGATATGGGGGACTTGCGTGAAATCTTTCGTAATTTTCGCATGGGTTTTTTGAAGCGCCTCATTCGCGGCCAGAGGCGGCGGGGCGGCAGCACTGCAAGCACTAAGCGCAAGCGATAATAGAAGGGCTGAACGCGCGCTCATAGCCAGCGCTCCAATTTCTTGAACGCTTTGAGCGGAAGCATAAGCGACCAGATCAGCGAGGCGGGGCCGCGTGTTTGATATTCGGTAAGCCCGATAACCATCTCGTCATGGCCTGCGCGCGGCTCAGGAGTATAGCTCCCAAAGAGGCGGTCCCAAAGAGAAAGGCTAAAACCGTAATTACAATTAGTCTCAGATGGCACCGCCGAATGATGTACGCGGTGCATATCTGGCGTGACAATAAAGCGGCGCAGCATACGGTCAAAGCCAAGCGAGAGCTTGACGTTTGAATGGTTAAACATCGCGCAGCCATTGAGAATGATTTCAAAGATAATGACCGCCAATACAGGCGCGCCGAGAAGGGCGACAAGCACCATTTTATAGAGCATAGAAAAGCCAATTTCTAAGGGATGAAAGCGCGATCCTGTGGTCACGTCAATATCTCTATCGGCGTGGTGAACCTTATGCAGCGCCCAGAGAAAGGGTATATGGTGGCTGGCTACATGCTGCCAATAAATCATCATATCTAGAATAATAATTGTGAGAATAAGCTCGGCCCAATAGGGAAGGTTAGTCCAGTTCAGCACACCCCACCCTTTTTGCTCGGCCATGACGGCTACGCCGACGGCCACAATGGGAAAGACTAATTTCACAAAGATGCCGTCAATAGCGATGAGCAAAAGATTGGATGTCCAGCGGCGCGCGCGGGGCAGGGTACGCTGTTTTCTAGGAAAGAGACATTCGGCCAGCATCATAATAAGCAATATGGAGATAAAAATGCCCATACGCAGCGCCGTTTCGTTATTTAGGATATATTCCGTCATAATGTGAGGTGTTGCTTTCTCCCCCCAAGTAGCTCTTTGAGGTTAAAGGAGCTGGCAATCAGGCTCTTTGTATAATCCTTTTGGGGGCGCTCAAATATATTTTGGGTCGCGCCTTCTTCGATAATCTCGCCATGACGCATGACCATCACATAATCAGCCATGACTTTGATGACGGCCAGATCATGGCTGATAAAGATATAAGACAGCCCAAACTCTTTTTGTAGGCTGCGCAATAAATCTAGGACTTCTTTTTGCACGGTGCGGTCTAGCGCTGATGTAGGCTCGTCCAGCACGACGACTTTGGGCTGCAAAACCATGGCGCGGGCTATGGCAATGCGTTGGCGCTGCCCGCCTGAAAATTCATGGGGGAAGCGGTTACGCACCGACTGATCCAGCCCGACTTTGGCGAGTGTATCCAAGGCCAGAGCTTCTCGTTCACTACGGCTCATCTCGGGGCAGTGGGTTAAAAGCCCTTCTTCAACAATGCTCAAGACGGTCATGCGCGGGGAGAGCGAGCCGTAAGGGTCTTGGAAGACCATCTGCATTTCTTCGCGCAAAGGCTTTAGCGCGGCCAGAGGCAGGCCATCAATATTTCGCCCAAGATAAACGATGTTGCCAGTGCCTTTGGTCAGGCGCAAAACGGCACGCCCTAATGTGGATTTGCCAGAACCGCTCTCGCCGACAAGGCCAATAGTCTGGCCTTCGCGCAATGTTAGGCTTGTGTCTTTGACAGCGTGGAAGCGCGTGTCTTTTTGTAAAAATCCGCCTGCATTACCATAAGTGACATTCATCTTTTCGGCTTTAAGCACTATGCTTTGCGAGTCTTGGACGGGTGCTTTCGCGCCTTCGGGTTCGGCGGCCAAAAGCGTTTTTGTGTAATCGGTTTTAGGCGAAGTGAAAATCTGCTGCGTATCGCCAAATTCTTTGACGATGCCTTTTTGCATAACATAAACGCGGTCGGCGAAAGCTTCGACGATGCCAAGGTCATGGGTGATGAAGACAATGCTCATGCCAAGTTCTTTGTTTAAAGAGGCGAGCAGTTTTAAAATCTCGGCCTGCGTTGTGACATCAAGCGCGGTGGTGGGCTCATCCGCAATCAAAAGGTCAGGCGAATTGGTCAGCGCCATAGCAATCATAATGCGTTGGCGTTGCCCGCCCGACATTTCGCTAGGATAGGATTTAAAGCGGCGCTCTGGGTCTGGAATTTGCACTTGCGCCATGAGCGCGAGGGCTTTCTCGCGGGCCTCGGATTTGCTGTAACCGCCATGGCTGCGCAGCGGCTCCATAATCTGCTCGCCCACGCGGTATAGCGGGTCAAGCGAGGTCATGGGCTCTTGGAAGATAATCGAAATTTTTGAGCCGCGAATTGTGTTCAGCTCTTTTTTGGAAAGTCCCAAAAGGTCTTGGCCTTTAAACCGTATTTGCCCGCTTGCGCGGCCATTAGAGGCCAAGATGCCGAGGGTAGACATAGCAATCTGGCTTTTGCCAGAGCCGCTTTCCCCGACAATGGCCACAATTTCGCCGGGGGCAATATCCATGGAAATGCCTTTGACGGCATGGACAGTCCCGTCCGGCGTGTCAAAGTCAACGGTAAGGTTATCAATGGCAAGCACGGGTGTCTGTGTCTTCATCTTAGCGCTCCTTCGGGTCGAGTGCATCGCGCAGTCCGTCGCCGAGGAAATTAAGGGCGAAGAGTAAAATCGACATGGTGAGGGCGGGGAAGATGAGTAGGTAAGGGTCATTACGCATATAGCGCGCCCCTTCTGAAATCAGTACGCCAAGCGAGGTGAGGGGTTCTTGCACGCCAAGGCCAAGAAAGCTTAGAAAGCTCTCTAGTAAAATGACGCGCGGAATTAACAGCGTCATATAGACAACCACTGTGCCGGCAAGGTTTGGAATGATATGGCGCTTGATAATATTACTGCGCGAAACGCCCAAAGCGCGCGAGGCTTGCACAAATTCTTGCTGTTTTAATTGCAAGGTTTGCCCGCGCACGATGCGGGCCATATCCAGCCATTGAATACAGCCGACCGCGATGAAAATCAGCGCGATATTATTACCAAAGAAAACCACCAGTAAAATCACAAAGAAAACAAAAGGGAGCGAATATAATATATCAACAAAGCGCATCATCAGATTATCCACGCTTGCGCCAATAAAGCCCGAAACGGCGCCGTAGGTTACGCCAATCAGCAGGGCGACCCCTGTTGCCAGCGCGCCTACCATAAGCGAGATACGCAGGGACATGAAAATACGGGTGAGCAAATCGCGCCCGTTTTGATCTGTCCCCATAAGGAACCTTTGCGGCTTTATATCTGCCGTTATTACGCCGCTGCGCGGATCGTCTTTTGAAATATCGAGCGCCACATTTGTGAAAATATCTGTGCGCACCATATAGCGCGTAATGCGCGGGTCTAAGGCTGCGTCTTTGCGGTTGATAATCTTGAGTGTCACCACGTCTTTATCATAGCTTATAGTGTCCATATTCACCCGTGCCCGCGAGAGGGCCCGCTGCGTAATGGGCAAGATTTGGTCTTGCCTGGGATAGGCTGTCATAGACGGCTTTGCGCCGACGAAATTATTATAAACTTCGCTATAGGGATGGGGCGAGAGCATGGGCCCAAAAATAGCCAAAAAGGTCATGCCTATAACGACCCATAGCGAAACCATAGCCGCGCGGTTTTTCTTGAGCCGCAGCATTGCCGTATCAAATAGCGAGCGGCCCTGTATGGTTGGAATGGCGCTATCAGTCATAGCGCACCCTCGGGTCGAGCACGGAGTAGAGCAAATCAACAATCAGGTTAAAGACCAGCACAAGTGTCGCCACGATTATGACCGTTCCCATTACCATTGTATAATCACGGTTAAGCGCGCTGGTGACAAAATAGCGGCCAATGCCGGGCAGGTTGAAAATCTGCTCAATTACAATAGAGCCAGTCATGAGCCCTGCCGCGGCGGGGCCGAGATAGCTGAGCACAGGAAGTAGGGCCGAGCGCATAGCGTGGCGACCCACGACTTGGGAGGTCGGTAGCCCGTAAGCGCGCGCAGTACGAATATGATCTGACTTTAGGGCCTCAAGCATAGAGCCGCGCATGAGGCGAGTGACAATCGCGATTTGCGGCAAGGCGAGCGAAATAACCGGCAAGACCATTTGCGCAGGACTGCCCCATCCTGTGGCTGGCAAGATACTAAAGGTCAGCGCAAAGATGAGCGTCAATATCGGCGCGACCACATAGTTGGGCGTTGTAATGCCAAAGGTCGCAAAGGTGACAATCGCGACATCGGTTTTCTTATTTTGATTAAGCGCAGCAAGGCTCCCTAGCAGCACGCCAATGAGCACGGCAAGCAATAGCGCCGTGCCGCCCAAAGTCATAGAGATGGGTAGCCCTTCAGCGAGCACTTCATGGACTTGCTTATCGCGGTAAACAAATGATGGGCCCAAATCGCCTTTAAGCAAGTTTCCCATATAGGTGAAATATTGCTCAATGAGCGGCTTATCGAGCCCGTAGCTCGCGCGGATGCTTTCAAGCACAGAGGGGGCGAGGGGGCGCTCTTCATCGAAAGGGCCGCCGGGCGCTATGCGCATTAAAAAAAATGTGAGCGTGATAATGACAAATAGCGTTGGGATGATCGTCAAAATGCGTTTAAAGGCGTAATTCAGCATTAGTTAGCCTCGCCTTGTTTAAGAGATAAAAACCGTGTGGGGTTTTTATTTAAGACATTGCTCGTCCAATTTTCTAATTGGGGCGAAACCAATGTAAATGAGGAATAGTAAAAAATAGGCAGAAAGGGCGTATCGCGCATGACGAGGCTTTCGGCCCTGCTTAAAATATCAGCGCGCTTGTCTAAATCCAGCTCTTTGGCGGCTTCAATCATCAAACCATCATATTCGAGATTATTGTAACGGGCGTAATTAAATCCCGTATTGTGAGACTCAAGCAGGAAGAGGAAGTTTTGCGGATCAGAGTAATCTCCAATCCATCCCGCTCGCGCGATCTGGACTTTGCCCAGATCTCTTAAGTGCGCGTAATGGGCGGCGGCATCTCTGATTTTATAGGTGATGTTAATGCCAATTTCCGACCACATATCCGAAATCGCCGTGGCTGTGTTTTTATGGTTCTCGCCGCTATTATACATGAGCTCGATCGTGACAGGGTTGTCTTTGCTAATGCCTTTTCGGGCCATAATCGCAATGGCCGCGTCCTCGCGGTCGAGCATAGACATTTTAAAATAGTCTGTTGGCGGCGAGCCTTTGGGATAGTTATTTATCCCCGTGGGCACAAAGCTTTTGGCAGGTATCATGCCGGGCCAGATTTCTTCGGCTAAAAACTCGCGGTCAATCACCATACTCATCGCGCGGCGAATGTCTGGGTCGGACAGAAACTCATCCTCTACATTTAACGCATAATAATAAGTGCCCAGATAAGGCACGATACGCAGCGCGCCTTCATATTCAGCCAGCCGTTCCAGGTCTTGAGCGGGCAGGTCTGAGCAAATATGTATCTCGCCTGCTTCCCAAGCGCGTACACAGGTCGATCTATCCTCAAAAGGGATATAGTGTATTTCCTTAATGGCGACATTTTCCGCATCATAGAAATGGGGGTTCTTCTTCATCACGATACGGCTATTAAGCGTATAGGATTCGAGCGTGTAAGCGCCATTGGTAATCATATTGCCGGGTTTGACAAATTGACCGCCCAGCGCCTCCACCGATTTTTGATGCAAGGGTTTGCCCGTTGTATGGGTGAGCTGATCTAAAAAGTACGGCGTGGCGCGCTCGAGCTGAATTTCAAGCGTAGTGTCATCAATCGCCTTAACCCCCAGCTCTGAGAGCTCCAGCTCTCCTGTATTGACTTTTTCGGCATTTTTAATGGGGTATAAAATGGTCGCATATTTTGCCGCTGTGGCGGGGTTCATAAGGCGGCGAAACGCAAAAGCAAAATCATGGGCTGTAACTTTGTCTCCATTTGACCAGCGCGCATCATGGCGGAGATGGAAAGTATAGGTTTCTCCGTCCTCTGATATTTCCCAGCGCTCGGCCGTGCCCGGAATAACTTTGGCCTCACCCGAAAAATCTACAAGCCCTGAATAAAGATCATCCATGAGCTTTGCTTCCGAAGATGTAGACGTTCCATGATGATCCATCGTTTCGGGGTCGCCGTCATTGCCTCTGTAAAAAATCTGAGCACTTGCACTGGCGGCAAACAGATTAAATGAGAATAAAAGCGCTATAGAGAATTTCAGGTTCAAAGCTTTAGCCTGCTATAATTATATTCGATTCTTTGTATCCTTGCATACTTATCGCAAGCCTGTCGATGGATTGTAATGCCAAGCAGGCTAATCCCGCCTTTAAATTATTTAACATATAGTCACTTGGCGCGGGGGCCATGTTTGGTTAAAGAGGAGGCAAGTTTTGGAGACTCGCATGACCTTAAGAATACTTATTGCTGCATCTGCGCTTGGCGCTATGGGCTTAACGGGCTGTGGTACGGCTTCGAAAGCCCTAGGCATTACGCGCGACGCCCCGAATGAGTTTAACATTCTAACAAAGGCGCCCTTAGTAATCCCGCCTGAATATAATTTGCGTCCACCGCAAACAGGCGTGAGTTCGGCAGAGAATAATTACAGCCAACAAGCCGCGCGCGAAGCCTTATTGGGTGATATTGACGATGCAGAGCCTACACGCGGCGAAGTCGTCTTAATGTCAAAAGCTGGCGTAGGCCGTGCCAATCAGGAAATTCGCGCTGAAATTGACGGCGTTAATTCTGTAGAGCGCAAGACATCTGATTTTTCAGATCGTGTTTTGTTTTGGCGCGATGGCGGCGTTGTAACACCTGATGGCTCACCGATTGATGCAGAAAGCGAAGCGAAGCGTCTTCAGTCCATTCACAAAGCAACGGGCGGTCAGCCAGTTGAGATTACCAAGCGCCCCGGCGGAGCGAAGCTTCCTGGCCTCTAAACACCACATAATAGTGGGCCTATAGTCCACAGCCCATCTTATTGATGATATAGCCTAATCGTCTTTTGGCGGTTAGGCTTTTTCTATGTCTAATGCGCCCATATCGATTCGCAGGCTTCCGCCCGCCACCATTAACCGCATAGCTGCGGGCGAGGTTGTCGAGCGGCCTGCCAGTGTTATCAAAGAACTAGTAGAAAATGCCGTCGATGCGGGCGCCACCCAAATTGATATTCATTACGAGGATGGCGGGCGCGCCCTTATCGCCATTACCGATGATGGCAAAGGCATGAGCCGCGAGGAGCTGCCTATTGCTATAGAGCGCCATGCCACGTCTAAGCTCTCGCCCAATGATGTTGGGGAGTGGGATTTACTTAATATCGGCACAATGGGTTTTCGCGGCGAGGCGCTACCCTCTATTGGCTCTGTCGCGCGGCTTAGCCTGCTCAGCCAAACAGAGGCCGATGATAGTGCATGGGAAATGAGCGTTGAAGGCGGAGATGAGCGCGCGCCAAAACCCGCTCCGCGTACGGGCCTTCATGGCACGCGCGTCGAAGTGCGGGATTTATTTTACGCAACGCCCGCTCGTCTTAAATTCTTGAAATCCGAACGTAGCGAAGCGCTGGCGATTTCTGATATTGTCAAAAGGCTTGCCATGGCCAACCCTGCTGTTGGCATGACCTTGCGCAGCGGTTCGCGCACGACCTTAAAGCTCGCCCGCCAAAGCGATGATGATGCGGGACGCCTTGCGCGGCTCTCCTCAATCCTCGGGCGCGACTTTGGGGATAATGCGCTCTCTATTGAGACTGAACGCGAGGGCATTCGCCTGACGGGCTTTGCAGGACTGCCGACCTATTCGCGCGGCAATAGCCAGCACCAATATCTTTTCGTTAATGGGCGTCCCGTGAAAGATAAGCTGCTCCACGGGGCTGTGCGCGGGGCCTACCAAGACTTCCT
>CALKIX010000101.1 GCA_937995665.1 uncultured Hellea sp.
GCGCGCTGGGCGGAAAAGCCCTCGGTTGAGGGCGGTGGGCGCGATTTTGATATGGCCATGTGGCACGTTAATGACCTGATTGGTGATAACCCTGACCGCAAGGCGCGCTTTATTTGTGCGCTTTGTCTGGCCTATCCACAGGGCGAGGCCAAGATTTACCAAGGCACAGTGGAAGGCGAGATTGTCTGGCCGCCGCGCGGGGAGAAAGGCTTTGGCTATGATCCCATTTTTCGCGCCATAGGCGACACCCAAACCTTCGCCGAGATAGAGCCAGCCGCTAAACACGCGAAAAGTCACCGCGCAGATGCCTTTGCCAAATTTCTAAAAGCGCAATTCCCAAATGGCTAAGCCAGATTCGCTCGCGGTCTATGTCCATTGGCCTTATTGCGCGCGCATCTGTCCCTATTGCGATTTCAATGTTTATAAGCAGCGCGAAGATGACAGGCTGCTAAAGGCCATATGTGATGACGTAGCGGGCTGGCGGCAGATGAGCGGGCCGCGGCAGGTCAGCTCTATTCACTTTGGCGGGGGCACGCCGTCTCTTATGAGCGGGGACGATGTGGCCGCCGTGATAAAATCCGTCTCCAAGCATTGGACCCTCTTGCCTGATGCCGAAATCGCCATTGAGGCTAACCCTCAAGACATGGATAAATCGCGCTGGGAAGACTATCAATGCGCAGGTATAAACCGCCTCTCCCTTGGCGTGCAGAGCTTCCATGATGCAGCGCTAACGCTTTTGGGCCGGGACCATGATGGGGCCAAGGGGCGCGCTGGCCTAGAGCTGGCGACGGCCATTTTCCCCTCCGTCTCGCTTGATATTATCTTTGGCTGGGCGGGGCAGAGTGAAGATATGCTGCAGGAGGATTTAGCGATAGCGCTTAGCAGCGGTGCGCAGCATATTTCGGCCTATCAGCTGACGATTGAAGAGGGCACTGCTTTTGCAAAGGCTGAAGATAGAGGCCAAAGGCGCGCTGTGAATAGTGATAAAAGTGCGGGCTTTTACGAGGCGGTGACCAAGACTTTAACGGGTGCGGGTTTTGAACATTATGAAGTCTCAAATTTTGCCAAGCCTTCTCATCGCTCGCGTCATAATCTGGCCTATTGGCAGGGCCGCGATTACGCCGGGATGGGCCCCGGCGCTCATGGGCGGCTAACGGTGAATGGGGCGCGAATGGCCAGCGTGGCAGAGCTGACCCCCGCCGCCTATCAGGCGCGCATATCGGAGCGCGGCACAGGTATAGCGGAGCTTGAAACTTTGAGCGCTTTGGATTGGGCCGAAGAATATTTGCTGATGGGATTGCGCATTGAAGAGGGCATTTCGCTGGCCCGCTTTAAAGCGCTGGCAGGCCGGGAGCTGCCGCAGGATGTTATAACGGCTCTGGCGAATGACGGGCTCTTAATCCGCAGAAACGACCGCCTTGCCGCCAGCCCCGCAGGACGTATGGTGCTCAATAGCGTAACCGAGCAATTACTGCTCGGTTAGCCTAGCTAGGCCCGTCAGTGCGGGTTGGGGCGGGATCAATAACCACAAAGCGTCCATTTCTAATCTGGTAAACGGCAAGGCCGCGGTCAGGTGTGCCGTCGGTATTAAAGCGCACAAGCCCGTCCACCCCGTAAAAGCCATTCGGGTCTTCTGTGCGGGCGCGGCGCCCTCTGGGGTCACCATCAGCAACAAAGGCCCCAATGCTGACCGCATCATAGGCAAGCGAGGCGAGCCGAGAAGGGTCTTCCCCAAAACTGCGATCATAATTGACGGAGAAAGCATCTTTCGCTTTTTGATCTGGCCCCGCAAAAATACCGCCATTAAGGGCAGGCTCGCGCACCGTTTCGTCATTTTTCCAAAGCCCTGTACCAAGGAACTGCACATCCCCAGGGTCGACGTCGTAATAAGGAAGCAGCGGGGCGAGTGAGCGCAAAGCGGTGCCGCCCTCTGGCAAGATAATTGCTTCATAAGACATAGGCGTTAGCCCGTCATTGGCTTTGGCTTCTTCTTCGCCGGCATGATGGAAAGCCGCGAGGCGTTTAGCTGGGTCTTGCATGACATCAATGCTATTACCTTTATAAGTTTCGGAAGCTGTAATCTCGCCGCTATTGGCTTGCACAGCAGCTTCATAAGCGCCTTTTACGCGCGAGCCATAGGTGCTTTGCGGGCCAAGAAAAGCAAAACGCGTCGTGCCAGATGTGGCGGCATAATCCACGATACGCTTGACCTCAGCTTCTGGCGGGAAAGAGAGCAGATAAGTCCCGCGTCCTGCGGCGGTTTGGTCTGTCGAAAAGGCAATGACGGGTGTGCTGCTACGGCGGGCCTCGCGTGAGCTGGCTTTGACGGAGGCCGCCAAAATTGGCCCTAATATAACATCAGCGCCCGAATTAATTGCGGCGCGCGTGGCAGAGGCTGCGCCGTTTTCCGTTCCGCCTGTATCGAGGGCGATTAACAAGACATCGGCGTCTTCGCGGTCAAAGGTGGCCAGCTCGGCCGCTTGGAGCATAGAGGCCGCCTCTTCGCGCAGGCGGGATGACTTTGCCGAGAGGGGCAAAAGCAGCGCCAAGCGCTTAATATCACGCCCGGCCATATGGGGCGGAGTTAAGCCGTCGCGGTTATTGTAATAATTTCCAGTTTCAAATGTCGGCGCTTGTCCCTCTGGCTCAGGCGTTTGAGGCGCTTTCACCTCAACCTCTTTTTGCTCAGGTGCGGGAACCTCTGCCGGTTCGGGCAGTTTGGGCAGCTCTGCTTGCGGGGCAGGGCCTTGCGTCACTGGGCCGCTCTGAGGTTGCTGACCTTGGGGCAGGGGCACGGTCGTGCAAGCCGTTAGCACGAGAAAGCTGGCCGTAAGGCCTAAAATTCCGAGATGGCCAAAGCCTTTGTGATGGGCCATAGATGGCTTTCCTTTTAACGCGCTATGATTAGCAACTGAAATAATCGAGTTATGATCGACCCTAGTACTACAAATGACAGCCCTGCTTCGCAACACCTAAGAGGGGAAGAAACACAGTCCATTTCGCCTGAGCTAAATCTCGCCTCTGGCTTATATGTTGTCGCAACGCCCATAGGGAATTTGCGCGACATTACCTTGCGGGCGTTAGATGTGCTTCGCAACGCCGATATGATTTTGGCCGAAGATACGCGCCAAACCCGTAAATTGCTCAGTGCCTATGATATTAAGACCCCTTTATCGGCCTATCATGACCATAATGCGGCAAAACGCGTGCCTGGCATCGTAAAAGACATAGAAGAGGGGGGCGCGATTGCGTTGGTCTCTGATGCGGGGACGCCGCTGGTCTCGGATCCGGGCTTTAAGCTCGTCCGCGGCTGCGCAGCTGTGGGGCTGGATATCTTCCCTCTCCCGGGCGCGAGCGCTGTGCTTGCAGGACTTGTAAAATCAGGGCTGCCCTCCGACCGCTTTATGTTTGCGGGGTTTTTGCCGCCCAAAAGCGCTGCGCGCAAAACTACGTTGGAATCTGTTATAAATGTCAAAGCGACCTTGATATTTTTTGAAACGGGCCCGCGTATTACTGCCAGCCTTGCCGATATGGCGCAGGTTTTGGGGACGCGAGAGGTTGTACTGACCCGCGAGTTGACAAAGCGCTATGAAGAAGTGCGGCGCGGCAGCTTTGAGGCGCTTATTCTGAGCTGCGAGCAAAACCCGCCCAAAGGTGAGCTAGTTGTTCTTGTGGGCCCGCCCGAAGGCGATGATATTTGGCCAGAGGCGACCGTCATCACTGCGCTTGAGGCCTTGATAGGTGAAATGGGTCTCAAACGCGCCAGTACGGAAGTGGCTGAGCAAAGCGGCTGGGCTAAGCGCGATGTCTATCAGCTCGCGCTCAGCTTAAAGTGAGTGGGGCTTTAAAGTGAGGCGCAGTAAAAATGAGCGCCAAGCGGCTGAGCGTGCGGGCCGCCGCGCGGAAAGTTGGGCCGCGCTTTACCTCAGGCTTAAAGGCTACCGCATATTAGAGATGCGCTATAAAACGAAATATGGCGAGGTAGATATTGTTGCCATGCGCGGCAAAGCCGTTGTTTTTATTGAGGTGAAACAGCGCAAAACGCTAGCCGCAACTATAGGCAGTGTTGGCTATCAGGCCGAGCAGCGCATTATGGACGCCGCCGAAGTTTTCCTCACGCGATTTTCAAAGACTCTTGCGCAGGATTACGCCATTCGCTTTGACGTTATTTATGTTATTGGGCGCTGGAAAATACATCACATGCGCGATGCCTTTCGAGGATATTAAACTCTTGTGAATTTATGGTTTTAGTAACCTTTGGTTCAGAATTGGGGCGTAGTTTGCTCATATTATGAAGAATTTAACCTTAATTTCCTTGACCTTGCTTGCAACAGCGCTCTCTGGCTGCGCTGTTACGTCGGCAGGGGTTAAGAAGGGTGACGAGCGCAACGTTGCGCGGTCCATCAATGATGTGAGCGCCGAGCGCGTTATCAAGGCGCGCTTCTCTCGGGCGGATAATGTAAACTTACGCGGCGTGGACGTAGAAGTTGCCGAAGGCATCCTTGTCCTCACGGGAAATGTCCAAAATCAAGATGACCGCATGGAAGCGGAACGGATTGCATGGTCAGCGCCAGGCATTGACCAAGTGGGCAATGAGATTTTTGTCAAAGACAAGCAAAGCTATTCGCAAAACCTAAGCGATGGCCTGCTTGAGAAATCTGTTCGCGCGCGCCTCACCGCTGATAAATATGTAAAGGCGCGTAATATCAATGTCGAAACCCATGATGGGATTGTTTATCTCTTAGGCGTGGCCCGTAATACGCCAGAGCTTCAACGTATCGCGCAAATCGCAAGCGAGACGAGAGGCACGCGGGAAGTGATTTCTTATGTGACTGTTGCGGGAATTCCTTCTGAGATTAGCCTATTACATGAACAGGCGGCGGGGTATCAGACGCAAAATAGTGCCGCCGCGCCAAGTTACAGTGCAGAGGCGCCAAGCTATAGCGCGCCGCAGCGTGAGCTTCCGAGTTTTCTAACGCCGGCCCCGAATGCGCCGTCAGGGACCGTTCCGTCTATCGGAAACCCTGTTGAGATTCCTTCCCCTTATGCTGCGGCCCCTGGGATAGCTGCACCAAGCGGAACGGTCACCGCCGCCCCGCTCTCCGCGCCAATTCCTTTTACACCGCAAGCTTCAGCTCAAGCGCCCACAGCGCCTGCGCAAATCGCGGATATGGGGGATCGCCTTAATAAAGAATTTCCAACCGAGGAAGAGCTGGGCAAATACCGCACAGGCGCGGCAGGCGAAGCTGTCTCTATCATAGAGAGCGAGCCTTATTATCTTGACCCCGAGACAGGCCAGCAAATCCCTGTCTCTTTTATAAAGCAAATTCGTTAGCCAATTAATGCGGCTTGGACATCTTTTGTCCAGCCGACTGTTATTTGCTCACCCGTATCAATGACGGGGCGTTTCATCAGCGTTGGGTACGCCGCCAGAAGCGCGAGCGCTTTATCTTTATCCATATCTGATTTTTGCTCCTCACTTAGCCCGCGCCATGTTGTTGAGCGCGTATTAAGCAAAGCGCTCCAGCCCACGGCCTGCTCTATGCGGGCGAGGGTCTGCGCGGGAACGCCGTCGGCGCGGACATCAATATATTCACCTATGTGGCCCGCCGCCTCCAGCGCTTTAATGGCCTTGCGGCAAGTATCACAGGTTTTGAGGTGATAAATAGTCAAGCTCACGCGGATGGCTCCTTTAAAATAGAATTGCTGACGAGGGCGTAAACGGATTTACGCGACGTGTCATTATGCATTTCGTGCTGGACTCCTTCATAAATAGTTTTTTTGCAAAGCTGGGCGCGGGCGGCAAAATCTTCTATAGCGCCAAAATCAACGAGCTGATCCTGAGCTGTGTACCATAAGTGTAGCGGATGATCCCAATTAGTTGCGCGGGACAGAATATCCTCGCCCATTTTAATCATGCCCGCGGCGAGACCAAAGCTGAGCCGTCCATGGGTTAGCGGGTCGTTTACGTAAGCCTCTTGCTCTTTCTGTAATGTCGAAATTTTAGTCCCATTTATGGGGAAATTCATCGAAATATTCGGCGCGGCTTTGCTCATAAGCTTTGCGGCAAATTTTAGCGGTGCAGGCACAGGGTCTGCGGATTTTATAAATGGCGCGGAAACCAGATAGCCCTGAAAGGCGTTTTTGTTAGCTTCTAGCCCAAAAGCGAGGGCAAGACCGCCGCCCATAGAATGGCCAAAAAGATAATGGGGCAGGGCAGGATAAAGCTTGCGGGCATCGTCTGCCAGCGCTTTGACATCACCTAAAAGTTCAGAATAGTTTTTACAGACGCCTCGCGGGCTTGGGGTTAAGCCGTGCCCGCGTAAATCCACTGCCACGACAGATATGTTCTGCGTATTAAGGTAAGCGGCCATATTGCTATAGCGCTCTCCATGCTCGCCAAATCCGTGGATAATACTCAGCACGGCGCGCGGCGCTTTTGCGGGCCAGTGATGCAGCGCAAGGCTAAGGCTATCTGGCGCGGCTGAAGAGATAAAGGGGAGCGATGTCATAGGCCCAATATATATGCCAATATGGATTTAGATAGCGCTTATAATCTTGGATGGTTTACGCCCTTGCGCGCGCTTGGCTCTTAAGGCAAAAGCCATTCCATGACTTACAGTATTGCTTTTCAAATGGACCCCATGGAACACGTCGATATTGACGGGGATACCACCTTTGCGCTGGCTGAAGTGGCGGCTGCGCGCGGTTATGAAATGTTCGAATATGGCCCTGAGCATCTATCTTATAATGAGGGGCGTATTCAAGCCAATGCGCGGCCCATGACCTTGCGCCGTGAGGCTGGCAACCATGTGAGCTTTGGCCCGCGCCGCCTCATCGATTTGGACACTGATGTCGATGTGGTCTGGATGCGCCAAGACCCCCCTTTTGATATGGCCTATATAACTGCGGCGCATATTCTCGAGCGTCTCAAAGGCAAGACTCTTGTGTGTAATGACCCAGAATGGGTGCGTTCCTGCCCTGAGAAAATTCTGCCGCTGGATTATCCCGATCTTATGCCAGAGACCCTGATAACACGCGATAAGTCGGCCGTGGATGCCTTTCGCGCCAAGCATAAAGATATTATCCTTAAGCCGCTCTTTGGAAATGGCGGTGCAGGGGTGTTTCTCGTTAAAGAAGGCGATGGGAATTATGCCTCACTGATTGAGATGTTCACCGAAAGCTCGCGCGAGCCTTTTATCGCGCAAGCCTTCCTTAAAGAGGTCACTCAAGGCGATAAGCGTATTATCATTATTGATGGGGTTGCCGTGGGGGCGATTAACCGCGTGCCGCAAAAGGGCGAAACTCGTTCTAATATGCATGTTGGCGGCCAAGCTGTGCCGACAGAGCTCACGGATACGGATATGCGCATTTGCGAGGCTATCGGGCCGATGCTCAAAGAACGCGGGCAAATTTTAGTGGGTATCGATGTCATCGGCACAAAAATGACAGAAATCAACATCACAAGCCCCACAGGCGTTCAAGAGCTCAAGCGCTTTAGTGGCATAGATGCTGCAAGCCTTGCTTGGGATGCCATTGAGCGTAAATTGAGCTAAGGCTCTACTGATCTATTTAGGGTTACTTAAGCCTGCTAAGGTATAAGCAGCAAAGAAGAGCTAAAGGGCTTAATTATGTGCGGAATTATCGGCATTGTTGGAAAGCAAAATGTCACTGAACGTTTGGTTGACGGATTAAAGCGGCTTGAATATCGCGGCTATGATAGCTCAGGTATTGCGGTGCTTAATGACGGCAAATTAGAGCGCCGCCGCGCCGAAGGTAAAATTAAAGGGCTTGAGGCGCGCCTGTCGCAAGACAGCCTTGATGGCCAAGCTGGCATTGCCCATACGCGCTGGGCTACGCACGGCATCCCGAATGAAACCAATGCACACCCCCATTTTTCAGGCCGCGTTGGGGTTGTCCATAACGGCATTATTGAAAACTTTCTCGACCTTCGCCAAGAAATGTCCCACCGCAATTTTACATCCGAGACGGATACAGAAGTCGTCTCGCATTTGGTCGATGAACTCCTAGGCCAAGGCCTAACGCCCAAAGATGCTTTCGCGCTAAGCCTTAAAAAGCTTAAAGGCGCTTATGCTTTCGGCGTGATTATTGATGAGCATCCCGATCATATTTATTGCGCGCGTGCAGGCTCGCCTTTGGCGCTGGGCGTGGGTGACGACGAAATGTATATTGGGTCTGACGCCATGGCGCTGGCGCAATTATCAACCAAGCTTATTTATCTGGAAGAAGGCGACTGGGCCATCTTAACGCCAGAGTCTTACGTCATTTATGATTTGAATGACAAAGAGGTTGAGCGTCCCATTACAATTATTTCGGGCGGGCCGGCTATGGCGGAGAAGGGGCAATATCGTCACTTCATGCTTAAAGAAATGTATGAGCAGCCTGAGACTATCGGGCGGACACTCGCCAATTATATTGATGAATATCGCCTTGTGTCCAATATGCCAGAAGCGCTGGATTTCTCTGAATTTGATCGCGTGATTATCATTGCCTGCGGCACGGCTTGCTATGCGGCTATGACGGCCAAATATTGGTTTGAGCAAATTGCGGGCATGGCCGTTGACGTCGATATTGCCTCCGAATTTCGTTACCGCAAACCTGTGCTGGCCAAACGCTCGCTCTTTATTGCGGTCTCGCAATCGGGCGAAACCGCCGATACGCTCGCCGCGCTGCGTTATTGCAAAGAGGCAGGCGTTAAAACGGCCGCGCTGGTCAATGTGATGACCTCAACCATGGCACGCGAGGCGGATATTGCCTTGCCGATTAATGCGGGCCCTGAAATTGGCGTAGCCTCAACTAAAGCCTTTACATCGCAACTCACCGCGCTGGCCGCTCTTGCCGTGGCGGCAGGCACGTCTCGTAAAACGATAAGCTCTGAGCAGCAAAATGAGCTGGTCAAAGCGCTCATCCACACCCCGCGTTTGGTTAAGCAATCACTGCGTCTTGATGCTGACATTGAAAAGATGGCTTTTGAGTTCTCAAAGGCCAAAAGCGCTTTCTATCTGGGGCGCGGCACGCAAACACCTATCGCCTTTGAAGGCGCGCTTAAGCTGAAAGAAATTTCTTATATTCACGCTGAAGGTTATGCGGCGGGTGAGCTTAAACATGGCCCCATTGCCTTGATTGAGGACGGCACGCCTGTTGTGGTTTTAGCCCCTTTTGATGGCTTGTTTGAAAAAACAATCTCTAATCTACAAGAAGTGGCCTCGCGCGGCGCGCGCATCATGCTGATTACAGATCCTGAAGGGGCGGAGCATGCCAGCTCTCTGGCCGATGATCTTATTGTCCTGCCAAAGGCGGCAGACTTCATTGCGCCCATTGTGACAACCATTGCGGTGCAGCTTTTAGCCTATCATACGGCGGTGCATCTGGGCACAGATGTTGATCAACCGCGTAATCTTGCTAAGTCTGTGACGGTAGAATAATGAAAAATCGACTGGAAAAGCTCTTGGGCATTAATGGGGTCGAGGCGGAAGCTTTGGCGGTTTTAATTAGCGAGAAATTAGACGCCATAACGGATGAAAGCTTAAGCAAGAAAAACAAACTCAAGCAGGTTCTAAAAGAGCTAAAATGGACAAATAAAAATATCGAACATTTTGTCTATGGCCCGCCTAAAAAGCGCTAATCGTAACGCTTAAATAAGGTCTTTCTGCTAAGTTTTTAGCTGAGAATGTAGCCCTAGGCTTGAAAGTGAGACCTTATGAAAAAGCTTCGTAAAGCTGTTTTGCCAGTTGCAGGGTTTGGAACACGGGTTCTGCCCGCCACGAAAACCATTCCAAAAGAGATGCTGCCTGTTGTGGATCAGCCCGCCCTCCAATATGTCGTTGATGAGGCTCGCGAGGCTGGCATTGAGCATTTCGTCTTTGTAACGGGCCGCAATAAAGGCGCGATTGAGGATTATTTCGACCGTGCTTATGAGCTAGAATACAGCCTTAAGGCCAAGGGCAAAACTGAAATTTATGATGCGCTGGATGCGGCCACACCCGAAGCCGGTACGATGTCATTTGTACGCCAGCAAAGCGCTAAAGGTTTGGGTCACGCCATATGGTGTGCGCGCGACGTTATTGGCGATGATCCTTTTGCGATTTTATTGCCTGATGTTTTGGTCAAAGCCAAAAAATCATGTCTGGCACAAATGGTCGAAGCTTATAATGAAGTTGGCGGAAATGTTATTGCGGTGGATGCTGTGCCCGAAGAGCGCGTGAGCAGCTACGGCGTTATAGCGCCCCAATCACGCAATGGCCGCTTGATTGAAATGTCGGGCATGGTTGAAAAACCGCCCGTTTCTGAGGCGCCAAGTAATCTTAAAATTACGGGCCGCTATATTTTGCAGCCTGAAATTATGGGTATTTTGAAAGACCAAGCTGCTGGCGCAGGCGGCGAAATTCAGCTCACTGACGCCATGGCGACCTTGATGGGCCAGCAAC
Source organism: uncultured Hellea sp. (assembly GCA_937995665.1). GTDB lineage: Bacteria > Pseudomonadota > Alphaproteobacteria > Caulobacterales > Maricaulaceae > Hellea. The sequence goes on from CALKIX010000101.1 coordinate 10,449, forward strand.
CTTTCCACGCCTATGAGTATGAAGGCCAAGATTATGATTGCGGCAGCAAGATAGGCTACCTCGAAGCCGTGCTGGGCTTTGCTAAAGATCATCCCGAAATTGGCGAGCAGGCCCGCGCGCTGATTAAGCGATTTGCGCAGTAACGCGGAACTGTAGTTGAACTGCTAAGCTTGATTGTTGGCGGTACTCATTCGCGCTATATATAATCCTCTAGGCTACCCTAAAGGATATGGCATGAAACATTATTTGCTCTCCGCCGCCTTGCTTTTCACAAGCAACGCCGCCTTCGCTCACCCTGACCCCGTTGATGAGCCTACATCTGAGCCCGCTAAGGTTTGGCCCTTTTTTGGGAACAAGTCTGATGATGCCTCAGTAGAGGTTTCTGGCGAAACAGCCACGATGGAAGAATTCTCTAAAAAAATGAGCGAGCGTTTGGGCGTGCACGGTGAAAAGATGGAAAAGTCTTTTGAGCGTGCCAAATTAAAAAGTGAATTTCTTCGCGATGGAGCTCAGATTGAAAGCCTTGAAGATATGCGCGATGCGGCCCGCGCCGTTGAAGGTGTACTGGCGGATTCTGGGTTTCTGTCCAGCTTTGCCGATCTTGTGATAGATATGGCCGAAGATTTCGAGGTTGAAACCAATGAGGACGGCCTATCGCTTAATTTTGATGGCAAGCGACTGGGCCGCGTCAAGCTGGATAAAGAGCGCAATGACAGTTTTGATATTGAAGGCTTTGGCCGCAACCTCAAAATTGATAGAGAGACCGTTCGCACGAATGGCAAAGCCAAAACGCGTATCGTTATAGAGCTGGACGGCGAGGATGATTTTGAGGTCAGCATAACGCCCAAGGATGACGGCTAAGCCTTAAATTTAAAAAGAGCCCCTAAATCAAAAAGAGCATAGCGCGGTCATTGGCGCGTTCCGTGAGTGCCGCTTCAAGGGTTTGGGTGAGCTCTTGCGTGAAGCGCTCGGCGGCGGCTTGCTCCCAAGCTTGGGTTACAGCGCTTATGAGCTCGGGCCGCTGCTTTTCAGCCGCCTTTTGAATGCGTCCATCCGTTAATATCTGGCGCGCCAAAACGGGCACATTCGCGCCCTTAAAACGCCCTTGCAAAGCTTTTTTCCCGTATAAGAATCCGCCGCCTGCCAAGGCGCCTCCAATCACCAGCCCAAGGGGATTAAGGAAAAGCGGGGCAAATAAATTAGCCTTTGCCAGCAGCGCAGAAATAATTAGCGCTGTCAGCCCCGTGCCCATAAAGGCCGCATCAGATTCCAGCGAGTCGACGGGCACAGCAATGCTAAGCTCATTAAGATGGCGGCTCACATGCTGGCTATCATCGAGCGAGAGCACCATTGCGGGCAGGCCGTGATCGCGGCATAGCGGGTCGGTATGGGTTTCAATATCGCGTTGGAGCTGGGCGAACCAATCATCAATGACGGGCTTTA
>CALKIX010000102.1 GCA_937995665.1 uncultured Hellea sp.
CGCCGTGTCATCTTCGGTGCTAGCTACACATTCTAAGCTAAGCGCTATATCAAATTTAAAGGACGCTTTCGGGCGTCCTTTTTTTATGCGCGAAATTTACGCGCCTATCACAAAACTTCCTTAACCCCTTAGGGCTAGGGCTAGGCCATGTTCAGATTTGGAATGATAATCAGCGCGGCGCTTTTGCTGATCTCTTGCGGATCTACGCCTTTGCCGCCCGCGCCCGGCGGGAATAGCAGCGCGGGGATTGCCCGCCCTAATATGACGCCCATTCCCAAAGGCGTCCTAACCCTGCCTGATCGTGCGGCTTTCCAGCAAAAAGATAAGCGCTGGGGCCATGAGCGGTTGGGAAACTCCTCTGATACAATGGCGTCTGATGGCTGCCTTGTGACAGCGGCCTCTATGGCGCTGGCCAATTTGGGTTTTGCGACTAATCCTTCAGACCTTAATGCGCGTCTGACAAAGGCCGATAGTTTTACGCCGCGCGGCTGGCTTATCTGGGATGGCATCCGAAAAGTCACAGATGGCCGCGCCCAAGCGCATTTCTATGACGATGTCAGCGAAGACATTATCAATAGCTGCTTGATAAAGGGGCATTACCCGCTCGTGCAATTTTATCTGCCTAATGGCCGCTCGCATTGGGCGATGATCTTAAGCCGTACGCAGCAGGGATATTTTATGCGTGATCCTTTGCGCGATTATAAAAGCCCCTTACTCTTTCCGCGCTCTTCAGAGGCTTTTAAGGCCGTGCGCTGTATTGGGATAAAGGCGTAATATAAGTTCTTGCTTTGTTCTTTTATTTGGTTTAGTTTACGAGGAGCAAGCTAGGGGAGCGCTTATGGTTGCGCGTATACAGACAGTCGCTTTTGAAGGGGCCGATGCCCGCCGCGTTGATGTACAGGTACAAGTTACCTCCGCGACAAAGCACAGATTTAATATTGTGGGATTGGCTGATAAGGCGGTCGCTGAATCACGCGAGCGAGTTTGGTCTGCTTTTAATGCGCTGGGTCTGCATCTGCCAGGCAAGCGCATTACAATAAACCTAGCGCCCGCTGATCTGCCAAAAGAAGGCGCGCATTATGACCTGCCGATTGCTTTGGGGCTGATGGCGGCGATTGGCGCCGTGCCTGCAGATGCAATCGAAGGCTTCGTCGCTATTGGGGAGCTTTCCTTGGACGGTACGATTGCCCCTGTGCCGGGCGCTTTGCCGGCTGGCGTGCTCGCCAATTCAGAAAATCTTGGCCTAATTTGTCCCGAGCCCAATGGGGCAGAAGCGGCGTGGGCTGGGGATATGCCCTTGCTCGCGCCGCAAAACCTCATACAGCTTATGAACCATTTTAAAGGCACGCAGGTATTATCACGCCCAGAGCCCGGAGAAATGTTAGAAAAAGGCGATGGGTATGATTTGCGTGATGTTCGTGGCCAAGAAACAGCTAAGCGGGCCATAGAGATTGCTGCGGCGGGCGGACATAACCTGCTTATGGTGGGCCCGCCTGGTTCTGGTAAATCTATGCTCGCCGCGCGTTTGCCAGGATTATTACCCGCGCTAACGGCGAAAGAGTTACTCGATGTGTCTATGGTGCATTCTATTGCCGGCCTGCTGGACCGCGGACAGCTTTCGCGTGCGCGCCCCTTTCGCGCCCCCCATCACTCTGCTTCAATGGCCGCGATGGTAGGCGGCGGGGCGCGGGCAAAACCCGGTGAGGCCTCGCTAGCTCATAGAGGCGTGTTATTCCTTGATGAGCTGCCAGAATTTACAGCCCAGGTATTAGATAGCCTGCGTCAACCCTTAGAAACAGGTGAAATATCTGTCGCGCGGGTGAATGCCCATGTGACCTATCCGGCGCGTTTTCAGCTAATTGCCGCCATGAACCCTTGCCGCTGCGGGACGGGCGGCGCTGATGGCGTGGCTTGCCGGAGGGGAGAGCGCTGTGCGGCGGATTATCAGGCGCGTGTTTCTGGCCCCTTTATGGACCGGTTGGACATACAGATCGATGTGCCTGCTGTTACGCCCGCAGATCTGGCGCTTCCTCCATCGAAAGAAGGGACTAAGGAAGTCTCTGACCGCGTTGCGCGCGCGCGCGCTGTGCAGCTAGAACGAAATGGCGGGGTAACAAATGCCGAGCTGCCCCAAAATAGGTTAGATCACGTTGCGGCGCCTGATAGCGATGGTCAGAAACTATTAGTACAGGCGGCAGAGACTTTAGGCTTAACAGCCCGTGGTTATCATCGTGTCATAAAAGTCGCGAGAACATTGGCGGATCTTGACGGATCGGAAAATGTCCACCGTATACATATAGCAGAGAGCCTGTCTCATCGTCGCGCTAATAAAGGCCTGTCAAGACCTCAAAAAAGCACTTATTACGTAAAATAGTGACATTTTAGGGGGAGATTAAACCGTTATATGGGCTTGTATTATCGCCAACCCCATTTTGTCTCAACTTAATATTGATGGTAAGGCCTGTATAAGAAGACTTAAAGTGTAAAGTTTTTTCGTTTTGGTAAGACATTTTTTAGATTAACTTGTCACTTTGACCCTGAATAAATGGCCGCTTGAGGCCTGAAGGGATAATTATGTCACCACAAGATGTATTTGCGTCGCAAATGTGGCCTTGGCCAGACCCTGCGATAAAACGTGATTCCATGGGACGCGTCCTATTTATGAACGCAGCATTTTTGCAGCTATATGGCGGGCGCATCGAAGACTGGCAAGGAAATGTAATTTCGGGTTGGCCTACGCCGCAACCGCCGGGAATACCTTACCGCTTTGAAACACGAGTGCCGCTTGAGGGTAAAGAAAATGTCTATGACTGGATTGAATATACATTAGCAGACGGCTCTGCGATGGCCTTGGCGCGTGATGTGACACACCTGCAGGCGCCTATTGACCCTTTGCCTGGCGACATAGCGCCGCCGCCAGAACAAGCCCCTCAGAATGAAGATTCTTTTCAGGCTGCGCCCCAAATGGCCGCTGCCGCAGTATCGGCGAGCCTTGCCCATAATAGCGGAGTAGCCGTTAGTTCGGAAAGTAATATGGCGGCTGAGCAGGCCCCGATGGACAATACGGCTCCGCTAATAGACGTTCCTGATATATCGGTTCCAGAGCTCGAAGTGCCAGACCTAAATCTTGAAGCTGCTTATGAGCCAACTGGCCATGACGCCGCGCAGGATATTGCGGCTATGCAAGCTCAGCCATTGGAGATGGCCTCTGTGCCTGTCGAGGACGCGCCTGCTGCAGAGCTAACGTCTGAGCCTGCCCAAGAATATTCTCAAGTGCCCGAAGCGCCTGTCATTGCTGAGGCGGAAACACAGTTGAGTAATGAGCGCGCCTATGAGAGGCGTGCTTTGCCTATTGAAGATGACTCGGCTGTGCTGGGTAATAATTGGCGCGATGCGGTCATTGCGAAGGCTGTTGGCGCAGAACAAGAGGTCAATAGTGATGAGCAGGTGGATGAAGTACCTGTGCAAACGACTGACCCAAGTCAAGCAGGCGAGGGTCCTATTCGTATATTATTGGCCGAAGATAATGCCATTAATGCTCTCTTGACACGTACGCTGCTTGAAGCCGAAGGCCATGTTGTTGAAACGGTTGAAGATGGGTTATTAGCTGTAGAGGCAATGAAAACCTCAAGCTATGACTTGATATTTATGGATATGCGGATGCCAAATATGGACGGGCTAGAGGCCACACGCAAGATTCGTGCGATGAGTAACGTTTCCAAAGGGCTGCCCATAATTGCGCTAACAGCCAATGCTTTTGATGATGACCGTAATGCCTGCTTTGATAGCGGTATGAATGATTTCATGACCAAGCCTGTCTCTGCTGAGGAATTATCTGAGATGGTAAAGACTTGGACGAAAAATCTAGCCGAGCGCAATGCCGCCTAAAAGCCAAGTTTAGGTCATAAATATGGCATGAAAAATTTGCACCGTGGCCTGAAATAGGTCACGGTGTTTTACTATGGACAAGACTCAAAATAATACAATGCTCGCCAAGCTTGATGACATTTTTATGGTGTCCGAGATTTTTGCTAGCCGTAAAATGGCCGCTATGCTGGCGCTAGGCGCAAGTGCGGGTCTGCCCATTTTGCTTGTCTATACGGTGTTGTCCCTCTGGCTCCGCGAAGCGGGGGTATCGCGTAGCACGATCGGATTTTTTGTTGTTGTTGGTTTTGCATATTCGCTTAAGTTTTTATGGGCGCCTTTGGTAGACCGCGTCAAAATTCCAGGGTTTTCAGTTCTTTTAGGTAATCGCCGCGGCTGGACCCTTTTTGCTATTCTTGCCACAGCGCTCTCCATGCTCGCCATGAGTTTTCAAGACCCAAGTGCAAATCTAGCCAATGTGGCACTTTGCGCCGCTCTTATTGCGCTCTCATCTGCGACGCTGGATATATGTGTCGATGCATGGCGCGTGGATAGTGCGGCCAATGAAGAGCAAGCGGCGATGTCTGCTGTCTATCAGCTCGGCTATCGTTTTGGGATGATTGCAGCGGTGTCTGGCGGGTTGTTTTTGGCCGATATAGGCGGATTTGGATTGACTTACGCAGGGCTCGCGGTGCTAGCTTTGATAGGCGGAACTACGCCGCTTTGGGCCGGGGAGCCAGATTGGGCGGATAAAGGCATGAGCGCGCCGATCCGCAGTTTTGCGAATATCTTAACCTTGAGTGCGCTAGGGCTTGCCACGCTCTTTGCGATTGCTGCGTTTTTATATTTAGGCATGGCGGAGGGCGGATATTTGCGCAAGCTGGGCGCGGGGATATCTAGCGTTTATAAGGCCGCTTTATCTGGCTTATCGCCTGGCGCTCAAAAGCAGCTAGGCTTTGGTTTTTTGGGACTCATTTTTATGCTGCCTTTCCTCGGCACACTTTATTTTTTGACCCTAGGGAAAAAACAGCTCAGTTCAGATAGTATATATGCTGTACCTATCATTGGGGATTTCGCGGATATTGTTCGCCGTACGGGCTGGATGGCCCTGATCGTCTTTGCCATTGTCGCGACTTACCGCATTAGCGACACAACAATGGGCGTAATGGCCGGGCCGCTCTATATTGACCTTGGCTATAGTAAGAGCGTTATTGGGACGGTCAAAGGCGCTTTTGGTATTGCCATGTTAATTGTCGGTGCTTTTACAGGCGGCTGGGCGGCGACAAGATATGGAATGGCTAAAGCTATGATAATTGGGGCCATACTGACGATAGTTACGAATCTCGTATTTGCATGGTTGGCGACTGTGACGACGCCTAAGGCGATTTACCTCTTTGCCACTATCGGCGCGGATAATTTGGCCGCAGGCTTTGCAGGCTCTGTCTTCATTGCCTTTATGTCGATCCTTACAAATAAAAAGTTCTCGGCCTCACAATATGCGCTCTTTAGCTCGCTCTTTGCCTTTTACGGCAAAAGCCTCGCCGCTTTTTCAGGGGTGCTAGCCGATAAGATAGACTATATGTGGTTCTTTGTCGTGACCTCCGCCATTGGGCTTCCTGCCTTAATATTAGTCATCTGGACATGGGCGAGCGGTTTTACGGACAGCATTAATGAAGACGGCATTCCAAAATCGCGCCTTTAGCCTTGCGCCGCCTTAAGAATTTCGCCAATTTGCACGCGCTATGAACGCCCCATCCGATATACCCAAAAAAGCCGCTAAGGTAACGCCGATGATGGCCCAATATTTGGGTATCAAAGACAAGGTTGGGCCTAACGCGCTCTTATTTTACCGCATGGGTGATTTTTACGAGCTGTTTTTCGATGATGCCGTCAAAGCTGCCGAGGCGCTGGATATTGCGCTGACCAAACGCGGCAAGCATGAAGGCAAGGATATTGCTATGTGCGGCGTTCCCGTTCATGCCTCTGAGACCTATCTCCAGCGCCTGATTAAAAAAGGCTTTCGCGTCGCGGTCTGCGAGCAAATAGAAAGCCCGCAAGAGGCGAAAAAGCGCGGTTATAAGGCGGTGGTACGGCGCGAGGTTGTCCGCCTTGTCACGCCCGGTACGCTGACGGAAGATACGCTTCTAGATGCGCGCGGGCGCAATATAATTTTGGCACTGTCCAAAACGCTTAGCGGGGATATGGCGATTGCTTGGGCGGATATTTCCGATGGTATGTTCTTTGTGAGTGCGGTCAGCCCCCAAAGATTGCCAAGCGAGCTCAGCGCTTTATCGGCGCGCGAGATTATTCTGCCCGAAACGCTTTATCAGGCGCCTGACTTTATGCAGGGCTTACCGCTGGCGGGCGCAGCTTTAACGCCCCAGCCCTCGACAAAATTTGACCCTCGCGCGGCCGAGCGCCGCCTGACAGATCGCTACGGTGTTGAGAGCCTAGAAGGCTTTGGCGATTTCTCAAAGGCAGAGCTTAGCGCGGCAGGCGCATTGGTCGATTACCTTGAGCTTACACAGGCAGGAAGCCCCGTACAGCTCTCCCCGCCCAAGCGCAAAACCGCCTCGGGCTATATGGCCATTGATCCAGCCACGCGGTTAAGCCTTGAAATTGACCGCACCCAGCGCGGCTCCAAAGCGGGCTCATTGCTTTCCGTTTTGGATAAAACAGTGACGGGGCCCGGTGCGCGCTTACTCTCTGATTATCTCGCGCGTCCTCTGGTGGATGCGGGGCTGATTAATGCCCGCCTTGATGCGGCGAGTTTTTTTGCCGAGCAAAGCGTCATTAGGGAGAATTTACGCGCCAGCTTAAAAGAGACAGGCGATATGGCCCGCGCCATTAGCCGCCTAGTTTTGGGGCGGGGCGGCCCGCGCGATATCCTCACACTTGGAAGCGGGCTGTCTCAGGGCGAAAAATTAGGGGCGAGCTTTGCCAAGCGCCCCGATATTGAATTGCCGCACTTAACCACCCAAGCGCTGGACGCCTTAAGCCTTGCCGATAAAGGGGAGCTGGCGAAATTTAAATCTGATATCACCAAAGCCTTTCTCCCAGATGTGCCCATGCTCGCGCGCGATGGGGGCTTTATTGCGGCGGGCTGGCATAAGGGGCTGGATGAGCTTAAAAACTTACGCGATGACTCCCGCCGTGTTGTTGCGGGCTTGCAAGCTGATTACGCCAAGCGCGCCGATGTCCCGACCCTCAAGATTAAACATAATAATGTGCTGGGTTACTTTATTGAGGTCACGCCTAAATATGCTGATGCGATGCTGGCTAAGGGGACGGAATCCGAATTTATCCACCGCCAAACGCTGGTTAGCGGCGTACGCTTTACAACAACAGAGCTGGCCGAGCTGGACGCAAAAATTTCGGGTGCTGCCGATAAGGCGCTGGCCCTAGAAATTGAAATCTTTGGCCAGTTCACAGCGCGGGCCGCTGAATTTGCGCCCGCCATTCGCGCCGCCGCCCAAGCTTTGGCAATGCTGGATGTGCAGGCAGGCTTGGCGCAATGGGCCAATGATAGCAATGCCGTGCGCCCCGTCGTGGATATGGGCTTTGGCTTTCACATTTCGGGCGGCCGTCATCCTGTGGTCGAGGCCGCGCTTAAAAAATCAGGCGAAGCAGGCTTTACCGCCAATGATTGTGATCTGGACGCGAGCGGGAAAGCGGCCCCGCGCCTGACGCTCATTACAGGGCCGAACATGGCGGGTAAGTCGACCTTTCTTCGCCAGAATGCTTTGATGATAGTTCTCGCTCAAGCGGGGAGTTTCGTGCCCGCCGCCTCCGCCCATATTGGGATAGCCGATAGTCTGTTCTCGCGCGTAGGAGCATCCGATGATTTATCCCAAGGGCGCTCGACCTTTATGGTTGAGATGATTGAGACCGCCGCGATTCTCAATCAGGCGACAGAGAGAAGCTTCGTTATTTTAGATGAAATTGGGCGCGGCACCGCGACCTTTGATGGCCTCTCTATTGCCTGGGCTGCGGCAGAGCATTTGCACGCGGTCAATGGCTCGCGCGCGCTTTTTGCGACCCATTACCATGAGCTCACAGATCTGATTGAAGAGCTGCCTGCGGCTAGCAATGCCAGCCTTAGGGCGAAGGAATGGGATGGGGATTTGGTCTTTTTGCACGATGTGCGGCCGGGCGCGGCGGATAAATCTTACGGCGTGCAAGTCGCCAAGCTTGCAGGTCTTCCGCCTGCGGCCGTTGCGCGGGCGCGGGCTGTTCTAACAAAATTAGAAGCAGACCATGACGGACAAAAAGACAGTCTTGGCGGTCTGCCGCTCTTTACCGCCAGCGCGCCGGTACCTGTGGCCAAACCTTCTGAAACGGAGGCCGCTCTGCGCGCCCTTAATATTGATGAGCTCAGCCCGCGCGCGGCTCTTGACCTTATTTATGACTTGAAAGCGAAACTCGATGGCTCGTAATTCCAAACTTCTTGATATTCCTCCGCGTATGCAAGCGCCGCAAAGCAGCATAGACCCCGCGCGCCTGCAAAGCGAATTATCGGCGCTAGCTGCGGGCGCAGGCGATAGACGGCCAGAGGTCTTGGAGCTGTTTAAATCTACCTTGCAAGAGGCCAAAGCTTCGGCGCGTCAATATTTTGAAGAAGGACGATTGGACGGGCTGGAGGCGGCGCGGCTTTTGGCTTCCATCCATGATGATATTCTCATCGCTCTTTATGATTATACAATCACTCATGGGGTACCCGCCCCAGCAAAAGGGGTGAGTGAGCCCTTATCTATTTGCGCGGTGGGCGGGTTTGGCCGCGGGGAAATGGCGCCTGAATCCGATGTGGATTTGCTATTTCTAAAAGAAGAGAAAAAGGGTTCAGCCTATGCGAATGCGGTGACAGAATATATGCTTTACATGCTATGGGATATGGGCCTGCAGGTGGGTCAAGCCATACGCACGGTGGATCAATGCATCAAGCTGGCTAAAGAAGACCAGACCATCTTAACGGCCTTGTTGGATATGCGTTATCTGCGCGGCAATGAAGAGCTCGTCAAAAGGCTTTATACGCGCTTTCGCAAAGACGTTACCAAAGGCAAGGGTCGCGCTTATATCGCGACCAAGCTAGAAGAGCGTGATAGCCGCCATGCACGCGAGGGCAATTCACGCTATGTTATTGAGCCCAATGTCAAAGAAGGTAAAGGCGGTCTTCGCGATTTGCATGTGCTCTATTGGATTGCACGTTTCCTTGATAAGGAGGGGCGGATTACAGACCCTCAACAAGCCGATAGCTATATAGAGATGGGCCTCTTTGATAAGGCGGCGGCAGATCGCTTTGTGCGCGCAGCGGATTTTCTATGGCGCGCGCGTTTTTGGCTACATTATATGGCTGAGCGTCCCACGGAGAGCTTGAGCTTTGATAAGCAAACCTTGCTCGCGCGTAAAATGGGTTATGCCTCTGGGCCTGTTGAAGTTGCGGTTGAAAAATTCATGCGTGAGTATTTCACCAATGCCAAAGAGGTAGGGGCACTAACCCGAATTGCTTGCGCTAAGCTTGAGGCCGAACGTGCCATAATCCTACCCAAAGGACTTGATGCGCTGTTGCCTAATTCACGGCGCAACCTCAAAAATAAAGACTTCATTCTTGACCATGGGCGATTGATGTTTGCGGACCCCATGATGATTAAGGAAAAGCCTTCCGTGATTATGCAAATTTTTGAGACGGCAGGGCGGCGCAATCTTGACCTTCATCCTGATGCTTTTACGGCTATCGATTTCCGTCGCAACATTATCGATAATGAGTTCCGGCGCGATCCAGTGATTTCTAAAATTTTCCAGAAAATTTTATTAGGCGCCAAAGCGCCTTATGCGGTGCTTAAGACGATGAATGAGGCGGGCGTTTTAGGGCGTTACTTGATAGAATTTGGCGGCATCGTGGCGCGCACACAATTTAACATGCACCATGCCTATACCGTTGATGAGCATACTTTGCGCCTCGTTGATAATTTCAACAATATTGAAAATGGACGGTTGAAAGAGGATCATCCCATCGCCTCCAAGGTTGTGGCGAGCTTTAGCGAAGAGCAGCGGCTTACGCTGTTCTTGACGTGTCTTTTGCATGATACAGGAAAGGGCCAAGGCGACCAATGTATTGAAGGCGCGCAGCTTGGCCGCCGCGCTTGCCGCCGTTTGGGTGTCAATCAAAACGTGACCGATACGGTGGCTTGGCTTATTCGCCGTCACTTGGATATGAGCGAAACCGCTCAGCGCCGAGATCTCTCAGACCCTGAAACTATTGCTGAATTTGCAGCCCTTGTCGGTTCTCAAGAGCGCCTTGACTTGCTTTGTGCTTTAACGGTTGTCGATATTCGTTCCGTGGGGCCGGGTATCTGGAATGACTGGAAGGGAAGCTTAATCTCTAATCTTTATTATTCAACCTCCGCCTATCTTGAAGGGCGCGAAGAACTTGCGCCTGCGGCGCGCTCAGCGGCCGCTAAAGAACAGTTTTTTGAAAAACTGCCGGGTGATATGGGCGCACGGATTACGCCAATAACGGATAAGCTTGGCCAAAATTACTGGCTAAATTTTGGCATGGCTGATTTGCTGCGCCATGCACGCTTTTTTGACCAAAGCCTGGAGGCGGGCAAGACCACGGCGGTTCATACGCGGCGCGACCGCCCTAATGATATTACAGAGCTATGGGTGCTCACCGATGACCGCGCGGGGCTTTTTGCCGATGTGACTCGCGCGATTTCAGCAAGCGGGGCTTCGATTACGGGCGCGCGGCTTCATAGTAGTGCCAAGGGTTTAGTGATGAATGTCTTTTATCTTCAAAATCCTGATGGCATGGCTTTTGGCCGCGAGAGTGATCGGGCGTTAAAGACCTTGCGCCTTCGCGCCGAACGCGCAGCCCAAGGCGATACTAAAGAGATGAAAATTCCTGCCCGTATAGAATCCAAGCGCGCAGGGGCTATACCCGTGCGCCCCAAGATTAAATTCTTGGAATCAGCAACGGGTGATGTCACCATTATTGAAATGGTTGGCCGCGATAGGCCGGGGCTTTTATGCCATTTGGCCGAAGCTTTGCGCGATGATAATATTGATGTTTATTCTGCGCATATTGAAGTGGTTGGCGCAAAAGCGATTGATACCTTCTATGTGCGGTGCCGCGGGGCCAAGGGTGAGCTTTCAGAGGAAAAGCGAAAGTCCCTGCAAAAGACTCTGCTGAGCGTTTTAGAGACAACGCAAGCAAAACGTGCGGCTTAATGCGGCTGCTTAAATCAACGGCGATTATTGGGGCGTTCACTTTGGTGAGCCGTGTGCTCGGCCTTGTGCGAGATATTCTTATTGCGCGTTTTTTAGGGGCAGGCGGCATTTCCGATGCCTTCTTCACCGCCTTTAAGCTGCCCAATCTCTTTCGGCGCATGTTTGCAGAAGGGGCGTTTAACGCGGCCTTTATTCCGCTTTATGCGCGCCGCATCGAAGAGGAAGGCCAAGAAAAGGCCGATGAATTCGCCAGCGAAGCCATGGCCATGCTCTTTACCGTGGTCGCGGCGATTATTATTGTTTTTGAAGTCACTATGCCGTGGTCGCTCTCGCTGATTGGCTATGGCCTTGACCGCGCCATAGACCCCATCACAGGGGTGAGCCCTTATTATCTGGCCGTGCTTTATGCTCAGATTACCATGCCTTATTTGATATTTATGTCCATGACGGCGCTGTTTTCGGGGGTGCTCAACACCAAGAATTACTTCGCCCTTGCCGCGGGCGTGCCCATTGTTTTAAATGTCTTTATGATTTCCACCTTGGCTTGGCTGGGCCTCAATGGGGCGTCTCAAAAAATAATTGGTCTTGGGCTGAGCTCCGCCATTAGCGTTTCAGGTCTCGTGCAAATGGGCTTGGTTATATGGGGCTGCAGGCGCGCGGGTATGAAAATTGGCCTGCGCCGTCCGCGCTTAACACCCGGCGTGAAAAGACTCTTTATATTAGGCGTGCCGGGACTAATTTCGGCAGGGATTACGCAGATTAACCTGCTCGTGAGCCATTCTATTGCGACCTTGCGCGAGAGCGCGGCCTCTTGGCTGACTTATGCCGATAGGCTCTATCAGCTCCCTCTGGGCATGATAGGCATTGCGATGGGCGTGGCTTTGCTTCCGTCTCTGGCGCGCAGTTTGCGCGCGGGCAATGAAGCAGGGGCAACAGAGCAGCTTAATCGCGCCATTGAGATTGCGATGTTTTTCACGCTCCCCGCCGCCTTTGCGCTAGCCACTATTCCAGAGTTTCTCATTAGCGGGCTTTATGAGCGCGGGGCTTTTGTGGCGGATACAACCGTTCAAACTGCTAAAGCTTTGCGCATGTTTGCTTACGGCTTGCCTGCCTTTGTTTTGATCAAAGTTTTAACCCCCGCCTTTTTTGCGCGGGAAAATACCAAAACCCCGATGAAATTTGCCGCGCTATCTGCGCTTATCAATATTGTGCTCGGCGTGACGCTTTTCTTTTCAATCGGCTTTCAAGGTCTTGCGCTGGCGACTTCGGTCGCGGCGTGGACGAATGTAGTCTGCCTGCTTTCGGTGCTGATGGGAAAGGGGCATTGTACCCCTGATGGCCGCTTGCTCTCGCGCTTACCGCGTATCTCGCTGGCCAGCGCAGTCATGGCAGCAGGCTTGATGTATTCAGTGCGTTATGCGGAGGGTTTTTTGGCAAAGAACTTTATCATAGATGCAGCCACCCTCGTGGCCGTCTGCGCGGCAGGTCTATGTATTTATGCCGCAGCGGCTGGCCTCTTGCGGGCGTTCAGCATGAATGATATTCGCGGCGTGTTTAAACGGAAGGCGGGCTAATGGCCGATGATACTCAAGCATATAAGGGCCCAAAGCGGGTTTTCTCTGGTGTTCAGCCGACGGGCGATTTACATCTTGGGAATTACCTTGGCGCGCTCAAGAAGTTTGTGGCCCTGCAAGATGATATGGAATGCGTTTATTGCATCGTCGATTTGCACGCCATCACAGTATGGCAAGACCCCAAAGAGCTGGCCGATCAAACGCGTCAAATCGCAGCCGCTTATCTGGCCTCGGGCGTAGATCCAGCCAAAGCCATTGTCTATAATCAGTCTGCCGTGCGCGCCCATTCAGAGCTGGCGTGGTATTTTAACTGTGTGGCCCGTATTGGCTGGCTCAACCGCATGACGCAATTCAAAGACAAAGCAGGCAAAAATTCTGAAAAAATGTCCGTTGGGCTTTATGATTATCCCGTGCTGCAAGCCGCTGATATTCTCGCTTTTAAAGCGACACATGTGCCAGTGGGCGAAGACCAGAAACAGCATTTGGAATTAACGCGCGATATTGCGGCCAAGTTCAATCATGATTTTAATGCGCCTAATTTCTTCCCGCTTTGTGAGCCTTTAATTAAAGGACCGGGCGCGCGCATTATGAGCCTGCGCGACGGGACGGCGAAAATGTCAAAATCTGATCCGTCCGATAATTCGCGGATTAATCTGACCGATGATGCGGATAAAATCGCTAAGAAAATTCGCAAAGCCAAAACTGATGCAGGCGAAATGCCTGCCGATATTGAGGGGCTAGAAGGCCGCCCTGAGATTGCCAATTTGGTCGGGATTTACGCCGCGCTGGCGGAGCGCACAGATGCGGATATCCTCGCGCAATATGGCGGGCAGGGCTTTGGCGGGTTTAAGTCCGACCTTGCGGACGTCGCCGTTGCAGCCCTCCAGCCTATTACAGATTTAATGGTGCGTTACCTTTCAGATCCAGAGGAGCTAAACCGTATCCTCGCCAAAGCCGCCGACCGGGCGACGGAAATTGCGGACCCGATTGTGGCCGATGTTCGAAAAATTATTGGATTTTGTGGAAGTTAATATGAAACATTTATGTCTCGGCTTTGCCGCCGCCGCGCTTATGGCCTGTTCAGGGCAGGACAATCACGCAGGTCACAACCATGACGAGGGTATTGTGATTTCAGCTGCGCGCGTGCTGCCCCCTTTTCCAGGCCGCGATATTTCTGCAGGCTATTTTGAGATTACAAATCACAGCCATAAGGATGACCGTCTTATTGCCGCGAGTAGCCCAATTAGCGAGACCGTTGAAATTCACACCCATAATGAGGTGGATGGGGTGATGAAGATGCGGCGTGTGGACGGTGTTGACTTGCCTGCGGGACAGAGCGTGATGTTCAAACCCGGCGGTTATCACCTCATGTTTTTCAAAACAAAGCTGGCTGAAGGCCAGACCGATGTTTCCGTGACGCTGACTTATGAGACCGCGCCGCCCGTGACAATTATCGTGCCTCTAGAAGGCCATGACGGCACGAGCGCGCCTAAAAATGGGCATGGCAGCGGTTATAAGGGTGGTCATGACAAAGGCTCACACGGTAGCGGCAATTAATGAGCCTAATGGTGGCTTAGCTAGGCGCCTGCCCCGTTTTAAAATTCGGGATGAGCGGGGCCCCGCTGGCCTGTTTGGCTTTTATCTCAGCGCGTGCCGCGTCAATGGCTAAGTAACGATCTGGATAGGTCGGATGAGTTTTAGCCCTTGCCACGGACTTTGGATTGGTGACAGCCAGCCTGCGCCAAATATCCTCGACATTGTCAGGACTATAGCCCGCTCGCGCCATATAATAGAGTCCGACATAATCGGCTTCGGATTCAAAGGGGCGGGTATAGCGGGTCGCCCCAAGGGAGAGGATATAATTACTCACAGTTTTGCGAATGTGGCCCATGGCATTATGCGCCAGCTCATGTCCGAGGATATAGGCAATCTCTTCATCCTTTGCGGCAAAATTCATCATGCCGGAGGTCATGACAATGCTGCGCCCATTGGCATAGGCATTTATCGTTGGCGTCTGCTTTAGCTTGACATCGTAATCACAGATGGACGCGGGCGCGATGTTAACGCTTTGAAGTTGGCTGTCTCGCCTGATGCGAATAGTGCCGGTTTCTTCGATTTGACTTTGGATAAGCTTGTTGCTTGGGCCGACGGCCTTGCCCACTGTGCTAATGATGTAATCCCCGCGCCTCAGCCCCGCCTTTTGCGCAGGCGAGCCCTCTACCACATATAAGATAGAGTGCTCATTCCCCGCGCCGAGCTCGCGCGCTGCGGCCTCTCTTAGCGGCTTTGCGTAATCTCTCAGCCTATGGGTGACCACGCCAATATCTTGGCGGGTTTTGGGGCAGAGCTCACTATTGGCCAGTAATATAGGCCGGGCGAGCGTGTGTAGCTTTTGGATGAGCGCGGCCTTTTCTTTAAAAGCGAGCTTTTCCTGAAGGACTGTCTCGCTTTCAATCTGGGCGGGGGAGACGTTAGGAAGCTGGGTAGCAATAGAGGCGCAGCCGGCCAGACAGAGGGCTAGGCCGAGAAGTTTGAATGTCGTGCTAGGTCGCATGAAAGACATCATGCAAATCAAAAGCAGTGCGTCAAATGACTTCTTTGAAGCCAAATGTAACACGCCTACTTGCGAAAAGGGATGAAAGTCGCCATGTAGCAACCAATAGCAGCCCCGCGCATTCATTTTAAAAAGGCAGCGTCATGTTTATTCAAACCGAAGATACGCCCAACCCCGCCACGTTGAAATTTCTTCCAGGCCAAGCGGTGACGGGCGAGGGACAGCCCCCTGTTGATATTGAGCGCGGCGGTAATGTCGCCTCGGCCCCTTTGGCGGAAATGCTCTTTATGATTCCAGATGTAATGCGGGTCTTCTTTGGCGCGGATTATATCTCTGTAACCAAATCAGATAGCGCGCAGTGGAAGCATTTAAAGCCCGCCGTGCTTGGCGCGATTATGGATTTTTATGTCGCCGGCGGCGTGCCCTTGCTTGATCAAATCGCTAATGCCGAGGTTGATGAGCATGTCTATGAAGGCGAGACGCTGGAAATTGTCGAACAGATTAAAGAGCTGATTGAGCTGCGCGTACGTCCAGCTGTGGCCCAAGATGGCGGCGATATTGTTTTCCGTCATTTTGACGAGACGGATGGCTCGGTCTATTTGGAAATGCGCGGCGCTTGCGCTGGTTGTCCCAGCTCGACCATGACGCTGAAATCAGGCATTGAAAACCTGCTGAAACATTATGTCCCCGAAGTCACCCGTGTGGAGCAAGCGGCCGCGTAGGTGAAAGTCCTCGCTCTTGATACCACAGGCGCGGCGTGTAGCGTATCGATTTGCGATGCGGGCAGTGTGCTGGCACATATTAGCGAAACGATAGGGCGCGGCCATGCTGAACGCCTCGCGCCAATGGTGTCTGAGGCGCTTAAGGCCGCAGGGCTCACCCCCAAAGATATAGACAAGCTCGCCGTTTGCACAGGGCCGGGCAGTTTTACGGGGCTGCGCGTGGCGCTGGCCTTTGCCAAAGGCTTTGCCTTGCCAAGAAAGCTGCCCGTCATAGGAGTCTCTTCTCTTGAATTATGGGCGCGTCAGCATGACCCTGAAGGTCGGGGCAAAATTGTCTCTCTATCGGATGTCAGGCGCGGGCAGATTTGCTGGGCGATGTTTGATGAAGGCCGCCAAGTAAGCGCCCCCATCACCCAAGAGTCAGAAGCGGCCCGCGCGCGGATAGCCGGCCTTGCCCCAGGCGCGCTTATTGAAGATGCGCCCAATGATACCCGCATTCTGGCATGGTTTGGCGCGGACTGCTCCCCGCAGGATTATCCCGCGGCCCCGCTTTATTCGCGCCCGCCCGATGCCAAACTTGCGGGCGGTAAGTCTCTGCCCCAATAATGATCAGAGCGCTGAATATTAAAGACGCAGCGCGTCTTGCTGAGATACATGCGCAAAGTTTTGAGCGCGGCTGGAGTCAAGCTGAGATGGAAGCCCATCTTCAAAAGGATTTATGTTTTGGCTATGGCCGCCCCGCCCAAGGTTTTGTGATTTTGCGCGCGAGGGCCGATCAGGCGGAAATCCTGACGATTGCCATTGCGCCCGAAGCCCGCCGCATAGGGCTGGCACGCCAGATTATGGACATCGCGGAGACGGAGCTGATAGAGCAAGGCGTGGATACGCTTTTCCTCGAAGTAGCTGAGGATAATCACCCCGCCATTGCCTTTTATAAGGCGGGCGGGTTTGAGCCTATTGGCCGCCGCCCCGCCTATTATAAGCGCAAGGGCGGGCGCGTGGCGGCCCTGACTTATAGAAAAAGGCTAGGCTTGTAGAAAGAGTCTGGACGCGCTCGGCGCAACGCGTTATGCCCTTTTTATGAGCAGTTGGATTGAAAAGAAATGTGCCGAGCGCGGGCTGCGTATGACGGATCAGCGTAAGGTTATTGCGCGCGTATTGTCAGAGGCCGAAGATCACCCTGATGCTGAAGAGCTCTATGCGCGGGCGGCGGCTGTAGATTCTAAAATTTCTCTCGCGACGGTTTACAGAACGGTGCGCCTTTTTGCCGATTCTGGTATTGTCGAAACCCATGATTTTCGTGATGGCCGCGCCCGCTATGAAGTGGCCGATGTGGATCATCATGATCACTTAATTGATGTAACGACAGGTGACGTGATTGAATTCATGGACGAAGAAATTGAAGCGCTGCAGCATAAAATCGCTAAAAAGCTCGGCTATGAGCTGGTGGATCACCGCCTCGAACTATACGGCAAAAAGATTAAATAGCTTCCCTGCGCAATCTCCCTCAAAAGGGAGTCTTCAAACTAAACTTCCCCCCAAACGCTAAATTGGCACGCTTATTGCTCCTCTATCCTTGTAATTATTTATGAGGTTTCAAAATGTCTCACTTTAGGAAAACAGCCAGTATTCTGGCGATCTTGACGCTTTGCCCGCTTAGTGCGCAAGCGGCCCCTGTGGCAAGCGCCGCTGTGGAGGCGACTATCACGGACTCTACGCAAAAACTCTATGATAAGGCCATAGATGTTCGCCAAGATGCCCGCGATTGGACGCGCGATACGCGCCATGATGTTAAGGATGCTTGGCGCGATCTTGGTGTTAAATATAAGGTGCATAAAATCCAATCTGATGTGCGTCCTTACGGCAATGACTTAAAATCGGCTACGGGTAGGTTTTTTCGCCCTTTTAAAGCCTTTTTCGGCTGGGTTGATCATTATATGAGCGTTTACGCGCTTATGCTCATCTTGGCCTCTCTGTCCGTTATGGGCTTTATGGCTTATGCCAACCCACAAACGCATAACGGCTCAAACTAGCAAATCTTGGCGGGCAGGCTTGCGTCTGACCGCCGTCTCGCCTATAGGCCGCTCACAATATTAATGTGAGATATATCATGACCGTCCTGTTACCGCGCGATGAAAACGCGTCCCGTGACATTGACGCTTCCAAGCGCAAAGCAGCGCCTGTGAACGGCAATATCACAAATCCGAAACAAAGAGATATTAACGCGCCCCATATCGCCAAAGCGGATGGAAGCGGCGCGCCCGCTAAAGATACCAAAAAGGTTTTCATTAAAACCTATGGCTGCCAGATGAATGTCTATGACAGTGAACGTATGGCCGATGTGCTCGCCCCCATTGGTTACGCCCCCGTCGACGCCCCTGATGAAGCTGACCTTGTGATTCTCAATACCTGCCACATCCGCGAAAAGGCAGCCGAGAAAGTCTATTCAGAGCTGGGCCGTATTCGCCAGCATAAAGAAAAGAACAAGCCTGATATGAAAGTCGCCGTGGCGGGCTGTGTGGCCCAAGCCGAAGGCGAAGAAATTATGCGCCGCGCCCCCGTGGTGGATATGGTGCTCGGCCCGCAGACTTATCACAAGCTGCCCGAAATGATTGCCAAGGTGCACCGCAATTCCGGCGAGGTTTTGGAAACTGAATTCGATACGATTGAGAAATTCGATAATCTGCCCAAGACGCGAAATGTCAAAGGCTTCACCGCCTTTCTGACCATCCAAGAGGGCTGCGATAAATTCTGCACCTTCTGCGTGGTGCCCTATACGCGCGGCGCGGAGGTCAGTCGTCCCGTGCAGCAAATCGTCGATGAAGCCCGTGACCTCGCCCGCCAAGGCGTCCGCGAAATCACGCTCATCGGACAGAATGTGAATGCTTATCTTGGTGCCGCGCCGGATGGGGGTGCAGAAGAAAAAAAATGGGGTCTCGGACAGCTTATCCGCCATGTCGCGCTCATCGGCGGGATTGACCG
>CALKIX010000103.1 GCA_937995665.1 uncultured Hellea sp.
CTATTGAGTCTTTTATTTGCATCTATGATGCGACTCTGTATCGACTTGGAACAAACTCGTCCTTATAGGGGGGCGAAATAAAGTCGTATTTTTTTTGAATCTCGTAAATATACGAGCTAGATTTATGCTTTGGAGCAAAAATGAGCGCCGATTTAGGTCAAAATCTTAATAGTCTTGGATTTGCCAAGCCAGAGAGCGAAACGCGCGTGGTTGTCGCCATGAGCGGCGGAGTGGATAGTTCTGTTTGCGCCGCGCTGCTCGCGCGAGAAGGCTATGACGTGGTCGGCGTGACTTTGCAGCTCTATGATCACGGCGCCGCCATCCAAAAGGCCAAGGCCTGCTGCGCGGGGCAAGATATATATGATGCTAAGCGCGTGGCCGAGATGATGGACTTCCCGCATTATGTTTTGGACTATGAAAGTAATTTCAAAGAACAGGTCATTGAGGACTTCGCCGATACATATCTTAAAGGCGCAACACCTATTCCCTGTGTGCGCTGTAATCAGACCGTCAAGTTTAAAGACCTTTTGGCCGTGGCCAAAGATTTGGGCGCAGACTGTATGGCGACGGGGCATTATATAAAGCGCGTTGAGGGCGAGAACGGGCCAGAGCTGCACCGCGCCCATGACGGGGGAAAAGACCAAAGCTATTTTCTCTTTGCGACCACGCGCGAGCAGCTGGAGTTTCTACGTTTCCCCTTAGGCGCAATGGAAAAGTCGGAAACGCGCCGCTTGGCCGTAGAGCTGGGCTTGTCTGTGGCGAGCAAGCCTGATAGCCAAGATATCTGCTTTGTCCCGACAGGCAAATATACGGACGTGATTGAGAAGATAAGACCTAATGCGGCTATCCCGGGCGATATCGTCACCATGGAGGGAGAGGTGCTGGGCCAGCACCGCGGGATTATGTATTACACCATAGGGCAGCGCCGCGGGCTAGGCCTTGGTGATGATACGGGCACAGACCCGCTTTTCGTGGTCAGCATAGATGCGGCGAGTAATCATGTCGTTGTCGGGCCGAGGAGCGCGCTGGAGCGCTCTAAAATCTGGCTCGAGGATATTAACTGGATTGGCGCTGGGGATTTTGGCCCTAAGCTGGACGGTGCGCCCGTGAGGATTAAAGTGCGTTCCACCCGTCCGCCCGTGCCGGCCACATTTAGGCTGGAAGAGGGCGCGATGTGCGTCGAGCTCGCCCAGGCGGATATGGGCATTTCTCCGGGTCAGGCTTGCGTGTTTTATTCCACAGATGAAAATGCCGTAAGAACGCTGGGCGGCGGCTGGATTACCCGCACGGCTTAGGCTAAGATAGCCCCATGAGTGATCAAACATCTATTCTTATTATTATCGCCCTCGCGGCCATCTTTTTTGCGCTCTGGGCTTATAGCGGCAAGCAAAAGCGTAAATATGAAGAAGAGCGCCGCCAACGCAAATTAGAGCTGGAGCGGCTTAAGGCCAAAAAGGCCGTTGAGCAACAAAAGCCCGAATAATCAGGCGCGCTCCCTCGCGCCTAATGCCCGCCGCCAAAGACGCCTGTTTTCACGCTATAATCTGTCGCGATTTGATATTCTGGATCATCATCTGAATCGACCATGAGCTGGCCCGCACGGTTTAGCAGCTTGTGACAATCGCGCGTTAAGTGGCGCAGGCTGAGCGCTTTGCCCGCTTGGGTGTATTTCACCGCGAGGGCTTCTATGGCTTGGAGCGCGGATTGATCGACCACGCGGCTATTTTGGAAATCTACAATCACTGTGTCCGGGTCTTCTTTGATGGTGAAAAGCTCATTAAAGCCTTCGATAGAGCCAAAGAAGAGCGGGCCTTCAAGTTTGTAGACTTTTGTCTCGCCTTGGGTTTCCGTATTGGCGTCAATGCGGCGCGCGGCATTCCAGGCATAGGCCAGCGCGCTGATAATAACGCCGACAATCACAGCAACGGCCAGATCGTGATAAACGGTGACAACGGTCACGATGATAATGACAAGCGCATCAATAAGCGGGATGCGGCGCATAATGGTGAGGGATTGCCACGCAAAGGTACCGATAACGACCATAAACATGACGCCGACAAGGGCGGCCAGCGGGATGCGCTCAATGATGCCTTTATCAAACCACGTTATGCCGAACTGATTAAAGAAGGGGCCAATGCGGCCTTCGAGTAGGATAAAAGCCAGCAGAAAGAGCGCGGCTGAAATCCCAGAGAGCCGTGTGCGCGCGCCTGATTTAATATTGATCATAGACTGGCCAATCATGGCGCAGCCGCCCATGCCGCCAAAGAACCCTGTGACCGTATTGGCGATGCCTTGGGCCACGCACTCTTGGGATGCGCCGCCTCGCTCTTCTTTAATCTCGCCGACAAGGTTGAGGGTCAGCAGGCTTTCAATCAGGCCAATCGCGGCCAAAATAAGCGCGTAGGGGAAGATGATTTCAAAGGTTTCCATATTTAATGGCACAGACGGAATATGAAATCCGGGCAAGCCGCCTTTAATAGGGGCCAAATCGCCAACGGTGGGAACGTCGATTTTGAAAATCAAAACCAGCGCGGTCACAAAGCCAATGCCTAATAATGGCGCAGGGATAGCTTTGGTAATGCGCGGCGCGGCATAGATTAAAACCATGGTCAGTGCGACTAGGGCGAGCATCAGAATAAGCGGCGTTCCTGTCAGCCATGTGCCTTCGAGAATGTGAAAGGGGCCATAATGGTGACCCGCAATTCGCTCTGGCGGGGCGGACTGGAACTGGGAGAGCTGCGCCATGCCAATAACAATAGCCAGCCCGTTCACAAAGCCCAGCATCACGGGATGGGGGACAAGACGGATAAATTT
>CALKIX010000104.1 GCA_937995665.1 uncultured Hellea sp.
GCCGTAAAATCAGGCTATGATTCTATAACTTAATGTAATTTCACGTGATTTTTTCGTGAAATTGGCTAAGATGTAATGCCAAAGGCGTTTAATTATAAAATAGAAGGCAACGGATCTATTGTGTCTACAAAGGTTCATATCGTCCGCAGGACACAGCTCGCACGCTTAAAAACCGCTGCAATTGGCTGCACTATGGCAGCAGCATTGACGTTGCCTGCCTTGGCCCAGAATAGTTCGAATCAACCGCTTTCAAAGCCAACAGACACCTTAAATAACTCGAGCATCTCCCTTAATCTACAGCCTGATGGCCTTTCCTTCAATACCGATGCAACGACAAGCTCGCTAGGCTCACTGGGTATGCTAGAGCTGCCCACAGAAAGCATTGGCTCTACCCTCTTTAAGCTTGATCTGGGCAATTCAGATTGCTTGACAGGCGGTACGAATTGCCTAAGTCGTGATGACACGCTTGATCTGGGTTACAGTAAACGCATTGCCAGTTTCAGCCCCAAAGGCATTGATATTAGCCTGACCCCGCGCGCCGCTTTCCGCCGTAGAGATGATAGCTCCAGCGCGGCTCTTGGCGCGGTTTTTGAGATTGGCGAAGACCTTCGCCGGAGCGCCGGCATTGATAATAATACATGGTACATCTTTGCGGGGGCAGATGCCGAAGCGTTTAACTATAACTCCGCTAATACGGAGAACTTAACGCGCGGGCAATTTCATCTGCAAGATAGTATCTTTGTCGGGGATGCACGTGCGGGATTGGGCTACCGTATTGGAGAGGCGGATTTATCCCTTTCCTATAATCGCCGCGAAGCGACCACCTCAAATGATGAGACTTTTACGGAAGACGCCGCAGCAATTTCCTTTACGTGGCGCCGCTAAGCGCGCGGGCGAGGCCCTGCCCAAACACCAACCACCATACTCATAGGTATCGCCAAAAATTCAGCCGCTGAAAATGTCGAGAGTGAATAGGACGCGGCCCCGCTAAGCGCAGATATAAAATCATGCCCTTGCGTGATAAAGCTGGATTTAAACCCGCCTAGAAAAGTAGGCAGCGGGATCAGGGTAAGCGCCGTTAGCCCGCCCGCCAAGGCCCCACCAAGCGCGCCCCAAACTCTTGGGCGGATAAGAGTCCAAAGACAAAAAGAGACGCATAAAGTCAGAATAAAGACCAAGGCGCTCATTTTGATGACATCGGATAAAATGTCAGCCTGCCAGCCCAAAAGCCGAAAACTAAGCAGCGCGCCATAAACCGCCGCAAGCAGTGAAAGCGTCAAAACAAATTTACGGCGATTATGGGAGGGGCTAATCACAACGGATTAATCAACAAGATCATCCCAAAAACGTTTGGCTTTATTAAAGAATCCCGCGCTCTCTGGGCTTGTTTCATCACCGCTAGCCGCGGCAAATTCTTCGAGTAATTCACGCTGACGTTTGGAAAGTTTTGACGGGGTTTCTACCGATAGCTCCACATACATATCCCCGCGCTGGCCCGAGCGCAGGACACTCATCCCTTTGCCGCGTAGGCGCATGCGTTTGCCTGTTTGGCTGCCCGCTGGAATTTTAATTTTCGAGCGCCCACCATCAATAGTGGGGATTTCAATATCTCCACCCAGGGCGGCCGTCGCCATAGGCACAGGCGCGCGGCAGAACAGATTAGGTCCATCGCGCTCAAAGAGATCATGCGGCTTTAGCGAGACGAAAATATAAAGATCGCCGCGCTGCCCGCCGCCCCCCGCGCCGCGCCGCGGGGCCGCATCGCCTTGGCCCGTCAGCCGAATACGCGTGCCGTCTTCAACGCCGGCTGGAATAGAGACATCCAGATCAGTTTGCACGCGTTCTTGGCCTTGTCCATCGCAAGACTTACAGGGATGAGAGACATACTCCCCCTGCCCGCCACAAGTTGGACAGGCGCGTTCCATTGTGAAAAAGCCTTGCTGCGTGCGCACGCGCCCCGCCCCGCCGCACGTATTACACGTCTCAACGCTCGCTCCTGGCTCTGCGCCGATGCCGTCGCAGCGGCCGCAATCCTCGGCAATCGGGACTTTGATATCGACGTCCTTACCTGCAAAAGCTTCCTCGAGGCTAATTTCCATTTCATAGCGAAGGTCAGAGCCGCGCTGCACTTGTGCCCCGCGGCGGCCACCGCCTCCGCCAAACATATCTGCAAAACCGCCCCCGCTCTGCGCGCCGCCAAAAATTTGCGAGAAAATATCTCCAAAATCTTGGAATCCGCCCGCGCCGCCACCCATACCGCCTTGCTCAAAGGCGCTATGGCCCATGCGGTCATAGGCAGCACGTTTCTGAGAATCCGAGAGCACACCATAAGCCTCATTCAGCTCTTTAAACCGCGCCTCAGCACCAGGATCATCAGGGTGACGGTCAGGATGGCACGCCATGGCAGCCTTACGAAAAGCCGACTTCATGGTCTTCTCATCCGCGCCCTTATCAACGCCTAGAACTTCATAATAATCACGTTTAGCCATAATGGAATCTTAATATTTCTATTTGGAAATTGAGTGTTTACGTTCAAATATTTTCTTCAACTTCATTTGAAGCCCCCCGCGGTTTTCTTTGCGGGCCAGCGCGGCGGCGTCACTTAAAAAGGTCGTCTGAATGACATATCGCTCACCTTTGAAGGGCGGATGTCCATGCCAGCTATTATCAGATCGCGCGAAAGCAAAAACATTACCCGTGATGGGCGCAACTTCATCAGCAAAGTCATCCATATTGTCTTGTCCGTTAAGCGCGCGAATTCCGCCGCCCTGCGTTACATCCCAGCTATCATTTAAGTAAATCAAACAGGTGCATATCTTCGAGACACCATCATTATGAATACGGCCATCTTTAAGCTTTGAATGCTTACGAACCGTAATCATACGCGGTTTATAACGTAGCTCTAATCCGAGCGCGGCAGAAAGAATTTCTGCCAGCTCAGGTGATTGTAAATCAGCGATAAGATCATCAAAAGCTTCTCCGCCAGACAGCTGCGATAGGGGGAGGTAACCGCTCTGCTTTATTTTAGGAAAATCACGGCGTACAGCCTCGCCTTGTTCACGCGTAATAACGTCCTGAGCCATAAGATAAACAAAGGGGTCATGGCGGAGCGTAGCACTGTGGAGGCTATCAAAATTAATCATTGCTTTCAATCTTTGCTCTGGACAAGAGAGCCCCACTCTCATAGCCCTCTACATAGTTATGCAAACCGCTAAGTGCAAGCGGGGGGCTTGGAAAAGCTTTAACGTAAGAATTACCCCGAAGTCACAATATATTGTCTGTAATTATGAATAAAAAACCCGGCCCTTTTTATGAGGCCGGGCTTTAAGTTTTAAGCTTTGTCGTCGTCTTCGACGTCTTCAAATTCAGCGTCGACAATGTCATCATCATCGTCATCGCTATCGCCTGCGGGCGCGGCGCTATCCTCGCCTGATTGGTTGGCGTAAATCGCCTCGCCCATCTTCATGACAGCCGCTGTAAGCGTTTGTAGCTTTTCATTGATAGCTTCGGCGTTATCGCCTTCGGCCTCAGCACGGACCTCTTTGACTGCATCTTCAATATCTTGCTTTTGCTCATCAGAGAGGCTCTCGCCATGCTCTTTAAGATCTTGCTCAGCCTTGTGCGTGAGGGCTTCGGCTTGGTTCTTAGCTTCAGCAAGCTCACGGCGCGCTTTATCCTCATCAGCATTAGCTTCGGCGTCAGCGACCATCGCTTCAATATCAGCATCCGAAAGACCGCCAGAGGCTTGGATACGAATTTGCTGCTCTTTGCCCGTGGCATTATCTTTAGCCGAGACATTCACAATACCATTGGCATCAATGTCAAAGGTGACTTCGATTTGCGGCATGCCACGCGGTGCGGGCGGAATACCCACAAGGTCAAATTGACCT
Organism: uncultured Hellea sp.; assembly: GCA_937995665.1. Lineage (GTDB taxonomy): Bacteria > Pseudomonadota > Alphaproteobacteria > Caulobacterales > Maricaulaceae > Hellea. The sequence goes on from CALKIX010000104.1 coordinate 3,891, forward strand.
AGCAATTTATTATCCGCCGCCATTTCGCGCTCACCTTGGGAAACACGAATGGTCACAGCTGATTGGTTATCCGCTGCTGTTGAATAGACTTGGCTCTTTTTCGTTGGAATCGTCGTGTTACGGTCAATCATACGCGTAAAGACGCCGCCTTCTGTTTCAATACCAAGCGATAGAGGCGTAACGTCGAGAAGAAGAACATCTTTAACGTCGCCTTGGAGAACACCGGCTTGGATCGCCGCGCCCATGGCCACAACCTCGTCAGGGTTCACGCCCTTATGCGGCTCTTTACCAAAGAATTTCGTAACCGCTTCTTGCACAGCTGGCATACGGGTCATCCCGCCAACCAAAACAACTTCGTCAATTTCGCCGGCCTTAAGACCCGCATCGGCCAAAGCTTTCTTACACGGCGCAATTGTGCGCTTGATAAGGTCACCTACAAGCGTTTCGAGCTTGGCGCGCGTCAGTTTCATATTCAAATGTTTCGGGCCAGAGGCATCAGCCGTAATAAAGGGAAGGTTGACTTCATAAGTCGACGCTGATGACAATTCTTTTTTCGCCTTTTCCGCTTCTTCGCGAAGGCGCTGCAAAGCCAGCTTGTCTTTTTTCAAGTCAATGCCTGTGTCTTTTTTGAACTCGTCATTGAAATATTCAACGATGTGCATGTCAAAATCTTCACCGCCTAGGAAAGTATCCCCGTTGGTCGCTTTGACTTCGAAAACGCCGTCGCCAATTTCAAGAATTGAGACATCGAATGTCCCGCCGCCCAAATCGTAAACCGCAATCGTCTTGCCATCTTCTTTATTCATGCCATAAGCAAGGGCCGCAGCCGTAGGCTCGTTAATGATACGCAGAACTTCGAGACCTGCAATTTTACCGGCATCTTTGGTCGCTTGGCGCTGGGCATCGTTAAAATAAGCAGGCACCGTGATAACGGCTTGAGTGACGTCAGACCCTAGGAAAGCTTCGGCTGTTTCCTTCATCTTTGTCAAAATCATCGCAGAGATTTCAGACGGGCTAAGAACTTTATCGCGGCCCTGAACATAAGCGTCTCCGCCTTTACCTTTGACAATTTTATAAGGGACGAGCTTAGAGTCTTTTTTGACCGCAGGGTCCGTCATCGGGCGGCCGATTAAGCGCTTAACTGCATAATATGTGTGATCAGGGTTTGTCACCGCTTGGCGACGCGCCGTTTGGCCGATGAGGCGCTCGCCATCTTCAGCAAAAGCGACAACAGAGGGCGTTGTACGAGCCCCTTCTGAGTTTTCAATGACCCGAGCTTTATCACCGTCCATAACTGCGACGCATGAGTTCGTTGTTCCCAGATCAATACCAATAACTTTTGACATTGGGTATCTCCGTATTTCGGGCCTATTATAGCGCCCGTAAGCTGTTAAAATTTCGAAGGCAGCCTTATTGGCAACCCGTTGAGTGCGATATGGGGTAAATTTTTCAGGCTTCAAGGGGAAACTCTGTAAAAGCTGTTTTTTTATGTGTGTAAAAGCTTTATTGACTTATAAAGCCCCCATGACCGACTTCCCGCAAGGTTTTGCGCATTACCCGCTCTACTTTACGCCAGCAGAGCAAGAAGGCCTTATCAAGGCCGTGAAAGAAGGCATTGCGCAAGCACCCTTTTATCAGCCCACTATGCCGCGCACGGGCGCGCCGCTCTCTGTTGTCATGAGTAATTTTGGATCGCTTGGCTGGGTCACAGACAAGGGGCGCGGATATCGATATGAGCCCGCCCACCCAAAAACGGGCGCGCCATGGCCGGCCCTGCCCGAAATACTGGGTGCATTATGGGATAAGTTAACCCAATATCCCGCGCGCCCCGAAGCCTGTTTGATTAACTGGTACCGCCAAGCAGGGGACGGCGGCAAAGGCGCGAAAATGGGCCTGCATGTTGATAATGACGAAAATGAGCTTCGCGCGCCCGTGGTATCGGTCAGTCTGGGCGATCCCGCTATGTTTCGTATCGGTGGGCCCAAGCGCGGTGGACCAACCGCAGGGCTTAAACTGTTCTCAGGCGATGTAGTGGTTTTGGCAGGCGAGGCACGTCTGTGCCATCACGGCGTGTCGAAAGTCTATTACGGCGAAAGCGCTCTTGTGCCCAAAGGAGGGCGCATTAACCTGACCATGCGGCGGGTGAATACTATAGGCACGCCCGCATAAACAGGCTGGCGCAACTGCCCTAAGCCCCCTATATGGCGGCTATGAGATTTTTAATAATGAATGGAGCCGGCAACCGCTTTGCCGTGTTTGATGCGCGGCCCGCGCCCAGCTTTGTGCTGTCTGATGAAAAGGTGAAGTCCATCTGCGCCCAAGGCAGCGAGGTCATGGGCGACAAAGGCGCTGACCAACTTATCATTATGCGCGCGCCCAAATCTGCGGGCGCAGATGTCTTTATGGAAATTCGCAATGCCCAAGGCGGCGAGGTTGATGCCTGCGGGAATGCCACGCGCTGCATTGCTTGGCTTTATATGCGCGATGCGGGGGCTGATAGTATGGTTCTAGAAACCAATGACGGGCTCCTGCTCTGCGCGATGGCCGGCGAGATGCAAGTCGCAGTCGATATGGGCCCACCCAAATTAGAGTGGGATCAAATCCCCCTTAAGGAAGTCATGCATACTCATCATATTGACGTCAAAGTCGGCCCCATTGATAACCCCGTCCTGCATAATCCCGGGGCGGTAAATATGGGCAATCCGCATTGCGTCTTTTTCGTGGAGGACTTCGAACAGGCCAAGCCTGATAAAGTCGGCCCGATGATAGAGTTTCATCCGCTCTTCCCAGAGCAGGCCAATGTCGGCTTTGCCCACGTCCAGAGCAAAGAGAAAATTCGCTTGAAAGTCTGGGAGCGCGGGGTTGGCATGACACTGGCTTGCGGGACAGGCGCCTGCGCGGCTGTGGTCGCGGCTGTCCGCCAAAAGCGCACAAACCGCAAGGTTGAGGTCGTGGCTGATGGCGGCACGCTCTTTATTGAATGGCGCGAGGGTGATGACCACGTTATCATGACGGGCCCTGTCGAACTTGAATCCGAAGGCTCGCTTTAGGCGCCATGAGCAAAGACGCACAAATCATCACATTAGGCTGCCGCCTCAATGCCTATGAGAGCGACGTCATGGCATCTCATGCGCGTGATGCGGAGCTAAAAGATGCCATCATCATCAATACTTGCGCGGTGACCAATGAAGCCGTGCGCGGCTCGCGCTATGCGGTGCGCAAAGCCAAGAAAGATAACCCTGGTGCCTCTATCATCGTCACGGGCTGCGCGGCGCAAATCGACCCCAAAGCCTTTGCGGATATGCCCGAAGTTGACCGCGTGATTGGTAATGCCGAAAAAATGCTCGCCGCTAATTTTGAGCCTGAAACGCTGCTGGGCGGGGCACCGATTAAGGTCAATGACATTATGGCCGTGCGCGAAACCGCCCCGCAATTAATTAGCGGCGGCAACCGCGCGCTTGAAAAATCGCAGCCGCGCACGCGCGCCTTTTTACAAGTTCAAAATGGCTGTGATCACCGCTGCACTTTTTGCATAATTCCTTATGGGCGTGGGCGCGCGCGCTCCACCCCTGCGGGCGAAGTTGTGGCCCATGTCAAATCTCTTGTCGCCCAAGGCTATAAAGAGGTTGTGCTCACAGGGGTTGATTTATCCTCATGGGGCGGAGATTTGCCCGGCACCCCGCCGCTCGGTGATTTGGTGCGCCGCGTTTTAAAACTGGTACCCGACCTACCCCGCCTACGCCTATCCTCGATTGATCCTGCGGAAATTGACGATGCTTTATTCGAAGCGCTCACCACAAACCCGCGCATGACGCCTTATTTGCATCTCTCCTTACAAGCGGGAGATAATATGATTTTGAAGCGCATGGCCCGCCGCCATAGCCGCGAAGATGCCATCGCGCTTTGCGCGCGCTTAAAAGCGGCGCGGCCAGACTTTACCTTTGGCGCTGATATTATCGCAGGTTTCCCAACAGAGACCGCAGAGATGTTTGATAACTCACGCGCGATAATATCGGACATCGGTATTCCCTGGCTTCATGTCTTTCCTTACTCCGCGCGCGAGGGCACACCCGCGGCTAAGATACCGCCCGTGGACGGCAATATAATCAAGGCCCGCGCTAGAATACTTCGCGAGGAAGGCGAGCGGGTTAAAGCGGCTCATATCACCTCTCGCATAGGACAAAAGGGCGAAGCCCTCTTTGAGGAGACAGGGCTAGGACGGCTGGCTGATTTTACACTGGTTAAGGTAGACAATCCGCCAAAAGCAGGTAGCCTTGCCTTTGTGGAAATAACAGCCATTGACGGCGACACAGCATTGGGACATCTCGTTTAATTATGGCGAAAGAAAAGAAAAAACGCGGATTCCTCTCAAAATTTGGCTTTAAGTCCAAAGAGGAAAAACTTGCTGAAAAAGCTGCAGCCCAAGCCGCGGCGCAGTCGCAAGTCGATCAGGAGATGGCCGCGCGCATGGCGGCGATTAATGCCGCCGCGCTAAAATCTGCCCGCGAACAGGATGAAGCCCCTGGAGGCTTAAGCGATGAGCAGCAAGCCGAAATAGAAGCCGAAGAAAAGACACGCGCCCAAGAACAGGCCCGCAAAGATGTCGAAGCCGCTAAACGCCTCGCCGCTGAAAAAGAAGAGATTCTGGCCAAAGCTCAAAAAGAGGCTGAGGCAAAAGCTGAAGCAGAGCGGCTACAGGCTGAAAAAGAGGCTAAGGCCGAAGCGGCGCGCCTTGCCAGAGAACAAGCAGCCGCTGAAAAGGCCGCAGCCCAAAAGATAAAAGAAGATGCCAAGCGCGAAGCCGATGAAGCCAAGGCGCTCGCCAAGGTTAAAGACAAAGAAGAGGCCAAGAAACTTAAAGACCAGCAAGACAAGGCCGCCAAGCTGCGCGCGCAACAAGAGGCCGAGGCCAAGGCGCTAGCGGAGCAGAAGGCGGCAAAGGAAAACGAAGAGCGCGCAGCGGCGGCTAGAGAAGCGAAGGTAAAAGCTGCAACAGCGCAAAAGGCCGCATCTAAAGAAACAGAAGCCCGTCAGGCTAAAGCTCTTTCTGCAAAGCCAGTCAAAGCTGAATCTAAGCCAGAACCTCAAGAAGAGCCCGAAATGAGCGCCGCGCCAAAAGATGGCTTCCTCTCTCGCATCACCCGCGGGCTGCGTAAATCAACCTCGCGCATGACAGAGCAAGTCTCGGCGGTCTTCACCAAACGCAAGCTTGATGACGAAGCGCTTGAAGAACTTGAAGATATACTTATCTCTGCTGACCTTGGCATTGGCCCTGCTAGCCGAGTGACAGCACTTCTCGCCAAAGATAAATTTGATAAACAGGTCACAGACATGGAAGTCAAAATCGCACTCGCTGATGTAATTTCAGAAATTCTAACCCCGCTTGAAAAACCCCTTAAACTTACGGGGGCGAGCCCGGAGATTATTCTCTTTGTTGGCGTGAACGGCTCTGGCAAAACGACAACGCTGGGTAAGCTGGCCAAGCGCTATCATGACCAAGGCAAGAAGGTTATGATTGCGGCTGGCGATACGTTCCGTGCGGCCGCCGTTGAACAGCTCACCGTTTGGAGCGAGCGCGCCGGGGCTCAAATTGTCTCTAGCGATATTGGCGCAGATGCGGCTGGGCTTGTTTATGATGCCATCTCAAAGGCCAAGGCTGAGAATGTCGACATCTTGATGATTGATACGGCGGGCCGCCTACAAAACCGTACTGAGCTTATGGAAGAGCTCGCCAAAGTCGTGCGTGTGATTAAAAAGCAAGATGCCAGCGCCCCTCACCATTCTATCTTAGTGCTAGACGCGACCGTAGGGCAAAATGCGCTTATCCAAACCGAAGCCTTTAAGGAAACTGCAGGCGTGACAGGCCTTGTGATGACCAAGCTTGACGGCACAGCCAAAGGCGGCGTACTTGTCGCTCTATCTGATAAATATAAGCTTCCCATCCATGCCATTGGCATTGGCGAGCGCATTGAAGATCTTGAAAACTTCTCAGCCCCCGTTTTTGCCGCCGCCCTTTCAGGCGTGGCCGATGCGGTTGTTGAGGATTAAGAATAATGAGTAACACACCGCCAGCTGATTCTAGCACGAGCCCTGCGCCAAAACCCAATAAATTCTGGCTTGAGCTTGGCCCACTCCTTGCCTTTTTTGGAGCTTTTCAATATTTCAAACGCGCCAATCCGGATGAAGCTATGGTCTGGGCAGCGGGCATTCTCGCTGTGCTGGCAACGCTTGCGCTCTGCTATAGCTGGTTTAAACATAAATATCTGTCAGGTGTCCTCATCTTGACCACAGTACTGGTTGTCTTCTTTGCAGGGCTGACCTTTTTTACGGGTAATAAAACCTTCCTCTTTAT
>CALKIX010000105.1 GCA_937995665.1 uncultured Hellea sp.
GCTTTGGCGCGGTCTTTGGCAATGGCATTTTGCGGCAGGGTCTGCGCGCGCACAGAGAGCCAAGCCGCAATCGCCTCTTGGGCGGCGCCCGTGAGCGGGACTAGGCGCTCGCGCCCGCCCTTACCTTTGATCATCAAGCAATTATCACGGCGCGCCATAGCGCGGGTCTTTAACGTTACTAACTCAGTGACCCGTAGCCCGCCCGCATAAAGTATTTCCAGCAAGCAAAGCATACGAATTCCCTTAGGGCTCGTATCGCTTTGCGCGGCCTCAAACAAAGCGTTCACATTATTTTCAGAGAGAACCTTAGGCAAAGCCCGCCCCTGTTTTGGCCCGCGCAGAGAATGGGCGGGATTATCTTTGCGCAGACCTTCGAGCTGCAGAAATACACAAAATTGCTTGAGCGCTGAGAGCTTACGTGCCGTTGTAGAAGGCGCCAGTCCCGATTTGGCCCAGACGGCTAAAACCGCCTCAAGATTACCCGTCTTGGCGGTGAGTAGGCTTCGCCGCGCGCGGCCTAGCTGCCCCGCCCAATCTTCAAGATCGCGCCGATAAGCCGATAAAGTATTCTCAGAGGCGGCGCGTTCTGCGCTCATCATCTCTAAAAATCCATTTATCGCCTCATGCTCAGACATTTTATAAAGCTTTCAAAAAGTCTTCAGCGGCAATGCGGCCTGCAAATTGACCAAGCCCCGCCTCTTGTAAGGCTGATATAAGGGCTGCCAGAGAACTATTATTGAGGGTCGCGTGACTATCGAGAGCTGCCGCGGCGCGCAACAGAACTTCCGCGCGCGAGCCCGCTTTGGCCGCAGATTCAAGCGCGAGAAGATCGCCCGCTTTTAACGCTGCGCCGCTCCCATTGCCTGCGCCCGACAATGATACCGCCGCGCTGCCCGAAAGTCTTGCACCCATAGCCACAGCAATAAAGCTATCGCGTACGGCGCGGCGCTTTAGATCCCCTTCCTGTTCAAGACGGTATTCAATATCACGACCCAGCTCGCCCAGTGTAAAGCCATTGCCCAGCGCATCAGCAATCAACGCGATACGTTCTTTGGCCTCGCCCGAGGGCAAGACCGTATAAAAGCCTCTTAGCATTGTGATATTACCGCGCTCAGTTGCGGCGCGCGCAAAGAGCCGCAGGTTCGTCTCTCCAAGAGTCTGGTAAGCAATAAGGTTCATGCTTGGCTCGAAATAAGTAACGTAACGCGAAAATGTGCCCGCTGCCTCAGCCTTGGCTAAAATCAGGCTCATTGCCTTGCTTGCCCCGACCGAGTCGCCAAGGGCCGTAGCCAATTGGAAAAGCTGGGCTGTGCCGCGCGGGCTGTTATCGGCTTTAGCCGAGGCTAGATCAAAGCTTGAGGTCCCGATAATATCGTCTTGGTCATAGGCCAGGTCAGAGAAGACAGAAGAAATCTGCTCATCCGTCATTTCACCCGCCGCGCTGAAGACAGCTTTCAGCCGCGCTTCGGGGCTGGCGGCATCATCTAATGCTATCCGCACTGAAGCCCCGCTTTCATCGGCACCAGCCTTTGCTGCCATGACGTTAAGCAAGGGGTCGGAAACATTATTCAAATTGGGTCGTGCCTTAGAAGTGCCTGTAAGGTTTTTCATCAAACCAAAAAAGTCAGGGTCTTCATAGCCTGTGCTCGCCAAAAGCTCAGCCGTGAGCTCAGCGGCAGAGGTCTCGCCGCGCTCTATGTGGCAGAAAGAGCGAAGCCGCGCCCATTGAGGCTCGCTGCGCCCTTGGGTCAGATTATCCGCAATGCTGCACGCCTGCGTTATGTCTCCGCTGGCGAGCGCGAGATTAGCGCGCACAGAAGGCGCGCGAGTTAACTCTGGGTTGCGCGCAGTAAAACCAGATAGAGCATCAGCCCGCCCGCCAGTTTGGCTAAGCGCCATGACAGACGCAAGGCGCTGGGCCTCATAGGCCTGGCGCGCAGGCTCATCCAAACTCTGCGGCGGTACGCCTGCGCTCAGCACAACAGCTTCGAGCATTTGCTGCACAAGCGCATTTTGACTTTGATATGGGGCTTTTTTGAGAAGATAAGTTGCTGTCTGCGCAGAGGTGCCTTGCCATAGGCCGCTATCAAGACCCCCGGAATTGACATCAATCACTCCCGCATCAAAAGCTTGCGCCGCACCGAGCTGGCCGCGCTCTATTGTTTGCGCGCTAGTTGTCGGCGATGCAAAAGCACATCCTAACATAAGAGAGAGAGCTAAAGCTTTGGCTGTACGCGCCGTAATTTTCATCTTATTTCTCATATGTATCAGGCAGTTCAATCGTAATAACCTCTTGCGGGGCGTGCTTGGCCGCGCCGCCAGAGGCAAGCCAGAAAAAGCCCGCTCCCAGTAATAACAGGAGCAAAACCACGATAATGACAGATTTTTTCATTTTTAGCTTTCCAAAAGATTCGTAACTATTTTGCGCTTTAAGTGTTGAGCATAAGTTATTTTGTGACCATATTAAGCCAAATTTTCATAAAGGCACTAGCGCGAAGTACATATTCGCCGCAATTGTCTTAATGCGCAGCTTTGCGCAAAGGAATAGGCCATGAGCCCGGACATAACAACACGTCCCATAGCCCTGATTGGGCTGATGGGGGTGGGTAAGACGACTGTCGGTCGCCGCCTTGCTAAAAAGCTTGGCCGTGAGTTTTATGACAGCGACGAAGAAATCGAGCAGGCTTCTGGCCGTAGCGTTGCGGGATATTTTAAAGATCACGGCGAAGCGGCCTTTCGCGCAGGTGAGCGGCGCGTTATTGACCGTCTTTTAACGAAAGACCCTATCGTTCTCGCCACAGGCGGGGGGGCTTTCATCCAGAAAGATACGCGGGCTATTTTAAAAGAGAAGTCTCTTACTATCTGGCTTAAAGGGGATCTAGACACGCTTATGGCGCGGGTGAGCCGAAATAATAAACGTCCGCTTTTACAGGTTGATGACCCGCGGGCCAAGCTCGCTGAATTGATGCGAGAACGGCATCCGACTTACGGCCATGCCGATATTACCGTGAATATTGCAAAAGGCCCGCATATCCGCACGGTCAATAAAGTCATACGCAAAATAAAAGCCTATGAAAAAGCTTCAAAAAAAAATGAGGCAAAGAAAGAAGAAATAGAAACATGAGCACTGTAAAGGTTGATCTGGGGGCGCGCAGCTATGACATCATCATTGGTGATGATGTGCTCAAGCGTGCGGGCCAGCTTATAGCGCCGCATCTAAACGCCCAGCGCGTAGCTATTGTGACGGACGAGACCGTCGAAGCGCTCCATGGCCAAGCCCTGCGCGATGCGCTGCCCGGTCTTGAAATACACATGATAATCTGCCCCGCCGGCGAAGCCCAGAAAAGTTTTGAAGGCTTAAAGGCCGTACTTGGCGGGCTCTTTGAGGCTGAATTTGATCGGCGCGATACCGTCATTGCTTTTGGCGGCGGGGTTATAGGTGATCTTACAGGTTTTGCAGCCAGCATCTATAAACGCGGCTGCCAATTCATCCAAATCCCGACAACATTACTCGCGCAAGTGGACAGTTCTGTGGGCGGGAAGACGGCGATTAATAATACATATGGCAAAAACCTTATAGGCGCATTTTATCAGCCCAAACGCGTGCTGGCCGATACATCGGTCCTGCGCACATTGCCGCTGCGCGAGCTAAAGGCAGGATATGCAGAAGTCGTCAAATATGGTCTTTTGGGTGACCGCGGGTTCTTTGACTGGTTAGAGGTGAACGGCAAGGACGTTCTCACGCTAAAGCCAGAATCTATTGCCCAAGCCGTAGCGATTTCTTGCCAAACTAAGGCGCGTATTGTTGGCGAGGATGAACAAGAGCGCGGCGTGCGCGCCTTGCTTAATCTGGGTCATACATTTGGTCATGCCTTAGAACTTGAAGCGGGCTATTCGGGGGATTTGCTTCACGGAGAAGCCGTAAGCGCAGGCATGGAAATGGCCTTTGAATTTAGTGCTGCCCAAGGGCTTTGCAAGCAGGCGGATGTCGCCGCGCTTAAAGCCCATTGGAAAACGGTTCAGCTGACTAGCATTAAAGATGTTGCCCATCTTTTAAAGGATGGCGCCAAGCTCGCCGCCCATATGGATCAGGATAAAAAGAATGAGGGCGGCGCGCTAACCCTGATTTTGGCACGTGCCATTGGCGACGCATTTGTGCAAAAGGCGGCCTCACGCCAAGATGTGCTAAATTATCTTAGCGCGCTTGAGGGCCGTTATGTCTGACCCCTCTCCTCTCGCAGCCCTGATCGAGCCTGCTAATCTGATGATGATTGGCGTTATCCTCACGCTGCTTGTTTTTTCTGGCTTTTTCTCAAGCTCTGAAACGGCGCTGACAGCGGCCTCGCGCGCACGCATGTATGCCGAGGAAAAAGACGGAGATAGGCGCGCCGGGATCGTCGCCAAGCTTTTGAATATGCGCGAGCGGCTACTTGGCGGGATTTTGCTGGGCAATAACCTCGTCAACATTCTGGCATCGGTTTTAACGACCGCGCTCTTTACGAATGTGTTTGGCGATAGCGCTTTTGCCCTCGCGATTGCCACTTTGGTCATGACAGTTCTTATTTTAATCTTCGCTGAGGTTTTGCCCAAAACCTATGCCATTTCCCAGCCCGATAAATTAGCCCTGCGTGTCGCGCGCCCGATTGACCTGATTGTCAAAATATTCGCCCCCATTGTTTCTGTGGTGCAGCTCATCGTCAATGCAACTTTGCGCGTCTTTGGCGTGGACACCAAGGCGTCGGCCTGGACGGCAGCCGATGATATTAAAGGCGCGGTTGATCTGCATTTGGAAGAAGGCAGCGTGGCCAAACGCGCGCGTGACCAGATTTACGGCGTCCTTGAAATTGGCGAGCTTGATCTTGAAGACGTTATGGTACACCGCAAAAACTTGGCGATGATTGATGTGGACCTTAGCGGCAGCGAAGTTGTCAAAATCGTTTTAGAATCTGGCCACTCCCGCCTGCCGCTCTATAAGGATGACCCTGATAATGTAGTCGGCGTGCTTCATGCAAAAGATGTCTTAAGAGCGCTCTCTAAATTTAGCGGGGATTTTGACGCGATTGACGCCCAAAAAATATCGCGCGATGCTTGGTTTGTGCCAGAGACCACATCTGTTGTGAAACAGCTACGTGCCTTTCAGCAAAAGCGCGAACATTTCGCGCTGGTGGTTGATGAATATGGTGCGCTTATGGGCGTAGTTACCCTCGAAGATATTCTGGAAGAAATTGTCGGGGACATACAAGACGAATATGATGAGGACATTCAGGGTGTTCAGCGCCTTAAAGAAGGCGGCGCGATTGTAAAAGGCAATATTGCCGTGCGAGATTTAAACCGTGCCATGGACTGGAAACTACCGGATGAGGAGGCTGTCACCATTGCGGGCCTTGTCATCCATGAGAGCCAGACTATTCCCGAGATTGGCCAGACCTTTGCCTATTATGGCTACCGTTTTGAAATCCTGCGCCGCGAGCGCAATCAGATTATCTCCCTCAAAGTCTCCAAAACCTTTGAGCCTGACCAGCGCAGTGAAGGCTAATATCCTTTACGCGTTCTGATAAGCGGCGGAGTCTTGGTAAGGCTTAACGCCTGCTCGAGATCATCTGGTTCACCCGCAGTCCCGCCTAATACATTTTGAGCGGGTGCAGATGTAACTATTAAGGGCAAACGCAGCCTGAAAGTGGATCCTTTGCCATATTCAGAGATAACGGTTAAGCTCCCATCCATAACAACTGCCAGACGGCGTGAAATTGCGAGACCCAAGCCAGTGCCGCCAAACCGGCGCCCGATTGAGCTTTCCGCTTGGGTAAACTTTTCAAAAATTACATCCATCTTTTCCTTAGGTATGCCAATTCCCGTATCTTGAACATCAATAATTATGTCGCCCACCCCTTTTATCACGCGCCCTGTCACCCGAATATTCACAGATCCGCTGGACGTAAATTTAATCGCATTTCCAATAAGGTTGGACAAAATTTGACGCAGGCGATTATCATCAAAGACGAAATATCGCGGTAATGTATTTTCATATGTATAGGTCAGGCTTAGGCCTTTTTCACTCGCCCGCCCTGCAAAGAGATTCGTTGTAATTCCCAGCGCATCACGTAAATCGCCCGACGTGACTTCTAGCATCATTTTATCATCTTCAATCTTAGAGAAATCTAGAATATCGCTAATCAGGTTAATAAGGCTATTGCCCGACTTTGTCATGATATCCGTATAAAATCTTTGCTGCTGGGATAGCTCGGTTTTACGTAACAATTGCAACATGCCTAAAACACCGTTCATTGGCGTTCTAATTTCATGGCTCATATTGGCTAAAAACTCTGACTTGGCTGTATTCGCGCTTTGGGCCTTCTTCTCACTTTCAATCAGCTTTCTTTGTCCCTCTTTAAGTGACTTGAAGAAATAGACAAGAACACCGATGACGCTCAATAAGCAGAAAGCCACAAGCATAAGGAGTTTTTTAATTCGCGCGTCTTTTTGCGTGATTTCGCGCTGATTTTCATTTTCGCGTCTTAGCCTTAAGAGTTCTTGATGGCTTTCATAGGCACGGTCTTCAGCATGATATAAAGATTCACGGGCATCCGCCTTTGACTTTACTGTCGAGTGCTCAAGAGCGGTATGTTTCTTATGCCATATGAGAGCTTCTTGATACCGTCCCGTTGACTCAAGAGATAAAGCATAATCTTGATACAGGAATTTTTGCATCGTTGCTATATTATGCTTATCCGCAAGCTCAATACCTGCCATTAATGCACGACTAGCCTTTTTTGATCGTCCTAACTGATAGGACGCGCTGCCAATGAGTCTATAGCCCAGTACAATGACATAGTTTTGTTCTAGCTTTTTACCCGCACGAAGGACCGCTTGACCCATTTTTTCAGCATTATGATAATCTCCAATAAGGAGATAGGCCCGGCCTCGATTACCTTTATTTAGCGCCTCTGCCTTCAAATAATCTACAGGGTGTAAACTCTTTGCCTCATAGGCCGCTTTGGCATATTCTAAATATTCAAGCGCCATTTCGCCATCGCCGAGGCGGTTATAGAGAAAAGCAATTTCATTATAAAGCGACGGCTTCCACTTTATAAAGTTCTCCAATGACGCATAGTCCGGATTGTTAAGAATAGATATTTCGGTCTCTAGGGCGCGCTGATAATCAAACGTTTCAATATAAGTTTCCATCAAACAT
>CALKIX010000106.1 GCA_937995665.1 uncultured Hellea sp.
GCGCCCATTTTGGGAATGGACGGCCCGCCCGTGGCGATGACGACCTTGTCTGCATTTAGGTTTTGATGGTTCGTCGTGACAACAAACCCCGCATCAAATTTGCTTATCCCTAAAACCTCGGTCGAGAGCCTTATCTCATTGCCCGCCGCTTCGCATTCGGCCAGCAGCATGTCGATGATTTGCTGACTACGCCCATCGCAAAAAAGCTGACCCTTAGTTTTCTCATGCCAGTCAATTTTATAGCGCCCAACCAGATCAATAAAATCATATGGACTATAGCGCGAGAGGGCGGATTTGCAGAAATGCGGGTTTTTGGAAATGAAATTATCTGGCCCGCAATGCAGGTTCGTAAAGTTACAGCGCCCCCCGCCAGAAATACGGATTTTCTCGCCCGCCTTTTCGGCATGGTCAATAATCAACACGGACTTACCGCGCGCTCCAGCGGCCGCGCCGCACATCATTCCGGCCGCGCCCGCGCCTATTATGATGACGTCATAGCTATCCATGGCAGCGCCTAGCTTGATTTTGGATTGGGGCCGCTAGCTTTCTTCAAGCTTGGCTTTAAGCATTTCGTCGAGCTTTTCGACATTGCCTCCTGGGATGAAATCATCATTGATAACAAAGAAGGGTGTGCCCGAAAGTGAGGGGATTTTTTTGGCAACGTCAAAGGCATTATCGATCATATCATCAATGCTTTGCTCTTTCATGTCGGCTTTAAGCTTTGTGATATCAAGGCCTTGTGTCTCGGCGATTTCCAGCACGCGCTCTTCTGATAAGCCGCGTTCTTCCATCAGGGCGAAGTGAAGCGCTGCATATTTACCTTGGCGTGCAGCGGCCAGCGCCGCGCGGGCTGCGTTACGCGATGTCTTAGTGCGGTTTTCCAAAACGGGGAGTTCTTTAAAGACAACGCGTACATCTTTTGGGTGTTTTTCCATCGCCTGTTTAATCCAGCCTGAGGTTAATTTGCAGTAGCCGCAATTATAGTCAAAAAACTCAACAATCGTGACCTTGGCATCTTTGGGGCCGATTGAGACATCGCGGGGATCGTTGAAAAGCGCATCAGAGAGCGAGGCGATAGCTGCGCGGTCTGCACGCTTATCAAGCTCGAGCAAGGCTTCGCGGATGATTTCAGGGTTTTCTAAAAGATATTCTTGAATAATAGTCTCAACTTCGGCGCGCTCAAGTGAGCTTGCGGGGCCCGCCTGCGCGCAAGCAGAGATGGCGAGAAGGCTTGCCGCTAGAAACGTTGATTTTAGATGTCGCATAAATGTCTCGCAGAGTTTTTGGGACGTAAGTGTCTTAAAAACATCGCCTAAGTGAACCGGGCTGCGAAGTCAATTATCTGCGGCGTTTCGTGTTCTTTGTATCCGCGATCACTATAATATCAGCGGCGCGCCGCCAATGAGGCTCATTTCTGGGTAAATCCTCTTGCGCGCGTTTTGCAAAGGAGCGCGCGCGTTGATAATCCCCGACTGCATAGGCCTGTTCCGCCGTTGCATATTTGGCCAAAGCTTCTTGACCCAACTCGCCATAAGCGCGCGAGAGTGTGTACCACCCAAAGCCATTGGTGCTCTCGCGGTTCAGGGCGGATTTCAGGAGCTTAACGGCTTCTTCAACTTGCGGGCGGTCAGATGTTTCAAGCAATGAGGTTGCCAAAGCTATCTCAAGCAGAGGCGCATCGGGCTTTAACTCTAGGGCCCTTCGGGCAGGCGTGATAGATTTGGCGCCTTGACCGCTTTCATATAAAATCTGGGCCTTGAGCTCATGAAAATAGGGATTGCCTGGCTCTTCTTCGATGAGGCTATCAATTTCATGCAAGCCATTTTTAAGATCGGCATTTTTAAAGTGAGCGACGGCGCGTGCATATCTGGCGGGCTTGCTTTGGTCTTCGGGCGGATAGTAAGAGAAGACAATTTGCGGGCCATCAAGAAATCCGCGGAGTTTCGCTTTGGCCATTTCAAGACGGTGCTGATGGTCCTCGCTATCGATCTTTCCCGTATGGGGGCTATCTTCGACACGCTCGCGCAAGGCATCAATTCGGTCGGAAGATAGCGGGTGACCTCTAAAGTATGGAAAGCGGCGCGCATTAGAGAGAACTTCTTGCGCGCGGAAGCGGTCAAAGAAATCAATCAGGCCCTGAGAAGATTGGCCTGTGGCTTCCATATAGCGGAAGGCATATTGGTCAGCGGCCGATTCGTTAACGCGGGAATAGGCCAGCGCTTCGATAGCGCCAAATTGTTGTGAGCCCCCTAAAATCAGAGCGCCAGCACTGGCTTCGCCAGCAAGAATAGCGGCGAGGCCGATCCCGGCGGCAATCAGCCAAGCGCCTGTTGCACTGCGATTGCCATAGTCGCTGCGGACTATGTGCCCGCCCGCAATATGGCCAGCTTCATGGGCGATAACGCCTTTCAGCTGGTTGGGCGTGTCAGACTTTAAAATGATGCCACTATGGAGAAAGATTTTTTGCCCGCGCGTTACAAAGGCATTGAGTGAATTATCATTGACGAGGAACAGATCAACTGAGCTTGGCGATAACCCCGCCGCGCGCAAAATGGGCGTCGTAAAATCTTGCAGGGTTTCCTCAATCTCAGTATCGCGTAAAAGCGACTGCGCCATAGCGGGCAGAGATTGGGACAAAACAAGAAAAATTGCTGAAATAACAGCTAGAAATGCTTTGGGCAGGGCGGCTTTATAGGAGGGTTTTAACAAAATGGGGGTCCTTGTTTACAAGCTTAATATCGCATTTCTATGGTTGGGGGCAAGTTAAGCAGGTGTAACATTTGGATAAAATAACAGTTATAAAGCC
>CALKIX010000107.1 GCA_937995665.1 uncultured Hellea sp.
ATTGTCCGCTCTCAAATTCATGCACAACATTACCGGCGAGGGTTAAAGATTTACGCTGCGTTGTGTCTACATAGCCGTCAAGGTCTACTACTTGTGTTCCAGCAAGGTCGTCAATGAAGCGAACGGGAAACAGGTTTTGATATGATTTGTCATAATCACCGTAAACGGCCGACAGGTTAATTTTCGCATCATTGCCAAGAATGTGCGAGACGTTAGCCCGAAAAACATGAGCTTCAAATTCCGCCGTAT
The DNA here is from genome assembly GCA_937995665.1 of uncultured Hellea sp. Taxonomy (GTDB): domain Bacteria; phylum Pseudomonadota; class Alphaproteobacteria; order Caulobacterales; family Maricaulaceae; genus Hellea. The sequence continues at coordinate 250 of CALKIX010000107.1, forward strand.
TGAGATTTTCATCTCCAAAGGTAATATCAGCAACGGATTCGACAGGTGTTCTAAGGCCGTTTGTGATGTCATCATTGCCATCTGGCGAAGCAGATGGAATGCCGCGGTCAATGAAGCGCTCATTATTATTATACTCATAAGAGACATCCACAGTTGTTTTTGGCGAGACCTCAAAGCGCAATGTCGGGTTTACAGCAAAGCGTGTGCCGTCGAAAAAGTCGCGGTGATTATTTAGCTCTTCAAGCGCGATATTCACGCGCAAAGCTGTACTATCATTTAGCGTTTCATTCACATCCAAGGATGCACCAAAGGCGCCGAATGTATCAATATTGCCTTGATAGCCTAGGAAATCCTCGCCAATAACGCCCTTTTTCGTCACGCGGTTAATCACCCCGCCTGTGCCGCCGCGGCCAAAGAAAAGCGCATTCGGCCCGCGCAGAACTTCGACTTGCTCTAGGTTATAAAGTGAGCGGTAATATTGAACATCATCACGCACGCCGTCCACGAAAAAGTCAGCTGTTGAGCGCACGCCGCGAAAGACAACTGAGTCCCGGTGTCCCTCACCTTGTGACTGGTTTAGCCCCGGTGTGTAGAGGACGATATCCGCGATAGAGTCAAAACCTTGCTCTAGAATTTGCTCAGCCGTTGTAATGGAGAGCGACTGGGGAACATCAAGAATAGGCGTTGGCGTTTTAAGCGCATTGACGCGGTCCGTATAAAGATATTGACCTGTTGTGATGACTTCATCATCTGCCAATATAGGGCCCGTCTGCGCAAAGGCGGGGGCGCTAAGCGACAATAAAATCGCCGCAGCGCTCGTCATTTGATAAAGTTTCATTGGGGGGAGATGTCCTGTTTTATGGCTTTTCTAATTAAGAATAATTCTCATTAACAGCCTCGTATTGCAATTGCGATTGACTTGCAACTAGATTCTTTAAAAAACTTTAGGCCGTTTTATTTGGTCCACACATTCAAGGCACATCTCCCCTTTAACTCCGGCCATAAATCCAATATACAACCCACTCGCAAAAGGGACATCAGATGAAAAACACACTCACGATTGATAGAGGCGGCGTGCTTTTATCGTCTCTTTGTCTAGTTCACTGCCTGTTTTTGCCCCTCTTCGCGGCGGCTCTGCCGCTTCTTGGCCTCTTATCAGAGGCGGAATGGATTCATAAGGTTTTCGTAATTCTGGCAACCCCGCTCAGTATCAGCCTGATAATGAAATCCCAAAGCCTGCGCATAGGCGGCCTGGCCTTATTGGGCATTAGCTTGCTTTTAGCGGGTGCCTTTGCCGAGCCGCTCCATGATTTTGAACAACAGCTAACGATATCTGGCGCGCTTTTGCTGGGCTATGCTCATATTTGGCGCCTTCGCAGAACGCAGCATAGTCATTAAGCGGCCAACGCCAAATTTTGATTTTTTAGGTCATTTTTGATATATTAGACTTATGTTTAAGCCGCTCACAGCACTGGCAGTTATCGCCTCATTTTCCGGCTTGTCTTTGCCGGCCCATAGCTGCGATATGCATGGGGCAGGATTTGGCGGCTTTGAAAGCATGGGCGCGCACTGGAAACCCTATAGCCCGGCGCCCAATAAATCAGCTTTTATAGCCCCTGAAGAAAAAACCCAAGCGACGGCCATGCCTAAGCCATTGGTAGAGAGCGTGCCCGTGAAAAAAGCAAAGCCTCGCTTTTCCAATGCAGCGAACCGCGCCGCCCTTGCCGCAAAAAAATCTATTGCGCAAAAAAGCAAAATTGCAGATAGCGCCAAGCAGCCGCTTTAATCACACGCGCACTGACAGCCCATCAGATAAAGAGCGCTTCAGCGCGATAATGGCGGGTATGACCCCAAGCATGGCGGCGATAAAGGTCACGCCCAGCACAACGGCAAAATCAAAGGCGCCGGGTAAGCTTTGTAGCGCGCCCATATTAAAGCGCACTTCTAAAAAGGGCCGCGCAATCCATAAAAAGCTATAAAGCAAGGTAAGTCCCAAAAGACCGCCGATAAGCGCAAGCAGCGCCGCTTCGCTTACCAGCAAGGTAAAAATATGCCGCCCGCGCGCGCCAAGCGAGCGCAATATCGCCATCTCGCGGCGGCGCTCATTTAGGCTTGTCAGAATTGAGGTCAAAATCCCGATAAGACCGACAGCAATAACGAAAGCCGACACGATGGCAAGGGCCCGCTCGGCAATAGAAACCACATTCCAAAGCTGGCTTAGCGCCACACCTGGAATGACGGCTTGGAGCGGCTCAGCCTCATAGCTATTTAAATCTCGCTGCAAACCTAACGTTTTAACCCGCGCGCTCGCGCCTATGAAAATCGCCGTAACGCTTTTGGGCTCAAGCACCATCTGGCGCAGCCGCTCAGGCGTGGCCAAACGAGACATTGGGGTCGGCATTCCGTTTTGCCAGCCCATATGTATCGCTTCAATCGCGCCAAGGCTTACTATAACGGAGCGGTCAACCGGCGTGCCCGTGGGGGCTAAGATGCCCGTGACTTTAAAAGGCTTATCATCATGATGTACAAAACTCGCCTTGCCAAGCCCGTGGGATAAGGTGAGGCTTTGGCCGAGCTCATAACCGAGCTCGCGGGCGGTTTGCGCGCCGAGGACAACGTCAAACAGATCGTTAAATTCTTCCCCGCGCGCAAAGGCCAAATTTTGCTTATCGGCATATTTATAATGTTTGAAATAGTCAGCTGTGGTTCCAATAACGCGGTAACCCTTATGCGTATCGCCAAGACTAATGGGCACGGCCCAAGCCACATCCGCGCGTGTGCTAATCTCTTTATAGCTCTCCCACGTCACATTATTGGTGGGGTCCCCAATTTGGAAAACAGAATATAATACCAGCGCAATCGGACTTGAGCGCGCCCCGACAATGACATCCGTATCACTCAGGGTTTGCTCAAAACTCGTGCGCGCGCCTTGCCGCAAATTCTCAACCGCAACAAAAAGAAAGATAGCGGCTGCAATAGAAATGATGGTGAGCAGCGCCGTCATTTTTCGGGCCCAGAGTGAGCGCAGCGCAAGGTTTATAGTTGTTGCGCCCATCACATTGCCTTGACTTGGTTTAAGGCAGCCAGCGAAGCCGCGCGGTCAAAATGCGGCGCGAGGCTATTATCATGGCTAACAAATAAGAGGCTGCTGCCAAAGGCCTGTCTTTGCTGATTGAGCAATTCTATAAAACGCCCGCGATTATCATGGTCAAGGGCGGAGGTTGGCTCATCAGCGATGATAAGATCAGGCGCGCCAATCAGCGCGCGCACCGCGGCCACGCGCTGCTGCTGCCCGACGCTGAGCGCGCCAACGGGGCGCTTTAAATCCGCATCAGTTAGGCCAAGCCCGCCCGCAAGCTCTTTGACGGCGACCTCAACACCCCCGGCCATTTGGGTCGCGCGTGCGCGCCGCTTGGCTGAAAAGCGGCACGGCAACACGCAATTTTGTAGGCTGCTTAAATAAGGCAGTAGATTGAATTGCTGAAATATTATGCCAAGATGGTCGGCGCGGAGCTGATCGCGCGCGCCCGAAGACATCGCGCTCATCTCGCTTGAGCAAAGATTAATTTGGCCCGCACGCGGGGTTAGAACGCCGCCAATAAGGCCCAATAATGTGCTTTTACCCGACCCGCTAGGCCCGCGAAGAAAGAGGCTTTCTCCCCTGGCCATGCTAAAGCGCTCAATATTTATGAGGTCGGGCGCAGAGCCATATCCAAAGCTCAAATCCTTGAGCTGCAAGACAGGATCAATACTCATAGGGTTCCGCCTTGGACAAAATCACCTCATAGGCACTATTGCCAAGATCTGAATTAAACTGCCCCGTGCGCATTGTGCCTTCAAGCCAGATTGGCTCATAAATATTGCCAAGTTTGACCGCAGGCGAGGCCTTTACGAATATAATCTGATTGGGCGGCGGCGGCGGTGTGTGCAGACACGCCCCAAAATAGGGGACTAAAAGAAATTCTGAATATTCATAATTTGCGCTAAAATCGAGCGGGACCACATAGCCCGGAATACGTATTTTTTCGCCGTTCAAATCTTCCACCACATTATAGGTTCCGATCTGCTCCATCGTGTCCTCGGCGCTGCCTTCTATGATTTCGGCGATATCCAGACTATCGCTTTGGTTTTGCGCCGCCGAGGCTAAGGTCTGGGCACTGCCGATTTGCCCCTCAAGATTATTATAAAACTCTCTATAGAGCTGTTCGAGAACTGCCTCCTCGCCATCGGGCATCAAATCTTCCCAGATCAGCTGAATAGTCATATTTTCATCTGGGATTACGTCTGGTGGAGCTTTTTCTGCCGAGGCGCTGACTTGCGACTCGTTAGGGGATTGCGGTTTTACTGCATCTATCGCAGGCGCGCTCGCTTGCTCGCATGCCGCCAAGCTCACAGCGAAAACGCCTAAGTAAATAAATGTCTTTATGGTCATGAGCGAGTCAATTTCACACGTGTTTTATTACGGTTCAATACATCTTGTTTCTGTATGTTAGGTCCAAGATATATAAGCTCAATCTCATCCATAAATTCAAAATGTTCAAATAAATTGACTGTGATATCATTCAGCAAGTCTGGGCTGGCGCAGACATAAATATATTCCAGCGCAATATCTTTATACGGTTCTGCCTCTACCGCATGATGGCCATCATGGTGGTCATCATGCCCGCCAAGGTCGGCAGATATAGATTTATCAGAAAGCGCGCAGCCCGCCTTTGGGCTAAACGTCAAAAGCGGCCCACCGCCGGCCAGTAAGGTCTCAGCGTTACGAAGCGCCGCCTTTTGCGCTTGCGTTTCGGCGGCATGTTCAAAGCCCACGAGGTTATAAAGCGGCGTTTCAAGTGCGGCCGTGAGCTCATAGCCGTCCAGCACAACGGCCAGAGTGGCCCGCCCATGCGCATGAGCTTGTGCCGCACGCCGAGGGGGCGTTGCTGGCTGCACCGCGGCGCCGTGACTTTCTACGTGGTTTTCATGGGCAGCATGCGCGTGTGCAGGCTCTGATTTTTCGCCCGTGGAAGGCGGCTCTTGCGAACAGCCAGAAAAGGCCGCCAAGACCGCTAGTGATAACATGCCTCTCGTAAACGATTGCAGGATCAATATGTTTTCAAGCCTGACATTCATGTTATTCAATTACGATTCTTACCCATATTTAGCAAGCTCCATTATTATCATTGAGTATAAATTGAGACTACAGCCTAGTTTAGCGGCGCTGAAGATGCCCGAATAACAAGTGACGGCGCGCTTACAGCAACTTCCTCCAGCTCATCAGGACTTCCCAGCAATATTGTTGCCGCCAATTTCCCTACTTCAAAGGTCGGTGTATTGACCGTTGTTAATTGCAGCCAAACTGTCTCGGCAATGTGGAAATTATCAAAACCCACAATGGACTCATCATCAGGCGCTTTATAGCCCGCCGCCATTTCATCATTAGCAGCAAATATGGCGGTAGGCGGTTGCGGCTTGGCGAGAAGCGTTTCGGCTGCCTTTACCCCAGATGAAAATGTAAAATCACCCTGAGCAATATATTTATCAGGCAAGGATAAATCACAAGACTTAAGCCCTTCTTTAAAACCTTCATAGCGCTCTTGGGCTGAGAGGAACCCTTTGCGCCCGTAATAAAACCTATCCGGCTATGTCCTAAATCCGAAAAGTGACGTGCAACACTGTCTGCGCCCTGTCGGTCAAATGTGACAATCATCCTCGCCCCGGCTCTAGACGCGTGGGCGCAATTCAAAACAGGCGCAAAAGTAATATCTTCACTCACAAGCTAAAGACATTCTAAAGCGCATAATTACGCAAAAAGATAATCCGTCTGTGTTTTGCGGCTTTAAACAGGGCCAATCTGAAAATAATTTACAAAAGCCGTGGCGACGGCTTATATCTATAGCTGATCTTGATGATGTACGCCGCCACGACCAACGCCATATATTGGCAAGCGTCGCTGTTATGAACGGCATGTCCCTGCCCCTAATGAGTTCATTGCTAGGTCATTCAAAACCTCAAACCCCAGCAAGATATGCGCACCTTGCCGCTGAACTATTACGCGAGGCTGTAAAGCTGATTGAAAATAATCATAGATATAAGTTAAAAAACTCAACATCTTATTTTGGGCTATTTCCAAACATCCAAATTTCTAAAATCAATCAAATTTTTTGGGACTTGCCATATTTGCAAATTGGACGCCTAAAATCCACCCAATGACGCGGCCGCCCCAATAAGCGGCGCATGTGGCGATTTAAGAAGCCGCATGGGAATGGCTCTTACATATTCTGAGTGAGGGCCTCTGTAAAGATAGCGGTTCATCGCGCGAGGCTCTGCGTAAAAATCAATCATACGCTCGCTGACACCGCCCGCCAGCACAATACCCCCGCGCGCGCCGCCGGCCAAAGCAAGATCGCCAATCGCCCCCATCGTGGCCGCCGCTCTAACCTCACAGACATCACGGCAAAGCTTATCGCCTTCCAGGGCGCGCTGCCTGATAAGGTCTGGCGCGGCGGGCTGATAAGGCACACCGTGAATTTCGCATAGAGCGGCATGCATAAGAGGCAAGCCCTTGCCTGAACTTACTAGCTCAAGTGATACAAAGACCCCTCCCCGATTTAAGACGTTTAAAAGCTCAAGCTCAAGGCTCGTTTGCGGGCTATAGGCCATATGCCCGCCTTCAGAGGCCATAACATGCCAGCCAGATTGCATTGGTATGAGATAACCCACCCCAAAGCCCGTTCCGGGGCCTGCGACAAGGATAGGTTCGTTCGCATAGGCCTGCCCTTCACGTATAGGCATGAAATCATCATCTTTGAGCTCAGGCACAGACCGCGTCATGCCCGCAAAATCATTATAGAGCTGACATGTTTCAAAGCCATATATTGCCGTGAGCCGCCGCACGGAAATTTGCCAATCTGTATTGGTTAGATTGATATAGCCATCTTGCACAGGCCCCGCCGCGCAAAAAGCCGCGCGGTCTGGTTTGATATCTATACCCTCTAAATATTCGGAGAGTGCTGCATCAAAAGTAGGATAATCAGCGCATTTGACCTTGGCAAAATGATGGACATCCCATCCGCCTTGAGAACTTTTTTCAAGACATGCAAAACGTGCATTGGTGCCACCGATGTCGGCCGCCAATATATGTGATTTTGAACGCATCTATGAGTGCCAAAGAGTTATTAAACCTACCAGAAGATAGCATATAATCCGATGAGTATAATAGCTATAATAAACGTCCAGAGATTAAAGCTCTTGCTAGTCTTAAAGTTGATATCGCCAAGGATAACCGCCTGGCCGTCTTTGGGCGCCGCGGTGAGCGCTGAAATCAGCGCACCAATGGCAAGGCAGCCCAGGAAAATAACCCAGATGCGGTTCACAAATGGAAAGCTTGGGAAGGCAAAATAGAATATGGCCGAGACGACGACAGATGTGAATAACATCGCAAAGGCACCGTTCGCATTAGTCGGCTTGTAGAACATACCCATAAGGAAGACCGCAACAATACCCGGAGCAACAAAGCCCGTCCATTCTTGGATTTTCTGGAAAGCCCCTTCCATATCGCCAAGTAAGGGTTTTGCAAGCAGCACCGCAATGACCATGGCTGTAATGGCGGTCAGGCGTCCAACATTTACATAATGCTTTTCGCCTTTATCTTTTGCGATTTTATCGCGGTAAATATCCATTGTGAAAATCGTCGAAATTGAGTTCACCATAGAGGCTAGCGAAGAGATAATCGCGGCAATAAGCGCCGCAAATATAAGCCCGCGCAAGCCGCTTGGCATAATCTTCATCACTTCAGGATAAGCACGGTCCGAGGCCGTATCGAGGACGGATTTATCAATCACGCCCATTTCAGGCGCGGCCAGCATCACAGCAGCGATACCCGGCAGTACAATAATCAAAGGCATAAGAAGCTTAAGCCCCGCCGCAAAGACCAAACCCTTTTGCGCTTCGGCCACGTTTTTGGCCCCCAGAGCCCGCTGGATAATATATTGATTAAATCCCCAATAAGAGAAATGCAGCACCCAAAGCCCGCCGAGTAGTGTCCATATACCAGGGAGTTTGCTATAAGCCGCGTGGTCTTTATCGAGTATCATATCGAACTTGCCGGGAAGCTCTGTGTATAGGCGTTTAAACCCGCCCAGAACACCATTATCCCCGCCAATCATGCCCATAGTCAGCCAAGCGATAACAAAGCCGCCTATGACCAGGATAACGACTTGTAGTATATCCGTCAGCGCAACCGCTTTAAGGCCGCCATACATAGAATAAGCCAGCGCAAAAGCGGCGAGCCCGACCATGCCGCCAAATAAAGACACGCCCGTCAATGTGTTAACCGCAAGAGAGCCCAGCCACATCACGGCGGTGAGGTTGACCACGGTGTAAAGTGCAATCCAGAAGATTGACATTGTTGTCTTCACGCCCTCCCCGTAACGCGTTTCGAGAAATTGCGGCATGGTATAAATTTCGCGCTTAAGGAATATGGGAAGAAAATATTTAGCGACAATAATCAGAACAATCGCGGCCTGCCATTCATAGGCGGCAATAGCGAGGCCGATTTTATAGCCATCCCCTGACATACCAATAATTTGCTCAGCCGAAATATTAGCGGCAACAAGAGAGGCCCCAATCGCCCACCATGGGAGTGCTTTGCCGGCAAGGAAATAATCTTCCGTACTTTTGACTGTGCCTTTTGGCTCTCGCGACACCCACTGCGCTATTCCAAATAAGATCAGCGCATAAAGGCCAACAACAATTAAATCTAAAGGACTAAGAAACATGAGCGAACCTATTTTTATTTCGAATATGTAAGCCCATATCCGTAATTATATTTTATTGGAGCCGCGATAGCTTGAGTCGCGCCAGAGGCGGGCCAATCGAAAGGGAGTTTCCCTTTGAAATCATTTTGCGGTTTTCTTTTATCGCGTGCGATTAAGACATCAGCCACACCTGCGCCTTCGCTGCCTGGGAGCCAAGCGGCGACAAAAGCATCAGAGCTATCAATCAGCGCATCAACCCCGCGTGGGCGGCCTGATAAGAAAACCGTAACCACGGGAATATTACGCGCTTTGAGTGATTGGATAAGCTGGAAATTCTCATCCGCCTCAAGCGCCATATCCGTTGCAGAAAGGTCGCCTTCAAATTCAGCATATGGGGCTTCGCCAAAGACAACTATGGCCACATCTGCGGCGCCCTCAGGGCTAGTTTGAACATTTCCGCCTGCGCTTTGAACAGCAGACTTTATGCCATCCAAGATGGTCGTGTGGCCTTTATAATATTTCCTTGGATTAATTTGGCGCGTTTCAAGATCGCTGCCTTGCCACGTCACCGTCCAGCCGCCAGATTGGTAGGCGGGGTTATCACTGCCCGTTCCGAGAACCATAACCTTACTATCTGCGGAAATAGGCAAGACGCTGTTATTCTTAAGCAGGACAAGGGATTCTCTGACTGCTTGCCTTGCAACGGCTCTATGATCTGGATGGCCAATTAATTTCGCGCGCCCTGCAAGCTCATGCGCTGATGGTTTTCCATCTTCAAACATCCCAGCGCGCATTTTAACGCGTAGGATACGGCGCACAGCATCATTAATGCGTTCCATAGGAATCTCGCCAGCTTTGACTTGGCGTATCGTATTTTCGAGGAAGGCCTTCCAAGCGACCGGCACCATAATAAGGTCAATTCCAGCATTAATTGCTTGAGGACAAGACTCATCACTACACCCCGGAATTTGCCCATGCCCATTCCAGTCGCCCACGACCAGACCGTCAAAGCCCATCTTGCCTTTTAGGACATCGGTCAATAAGTATTTATGCCCATGAATTTTTTGGCCATTCCATGTATTAAAACTCGCCATAACAGTTTGCGCGCCAACCCCGAGGGCTTGCACATAACCTTGGCCATGTTCTTTAAATAATTCCATTTCAGATAAGGTTGTCTCGCCTTGATCATCCCCGCCAATTGTACCGCCGTCGCCGATAAAATGCTTGGCGGTAACGACGACTTTTTGCTCGGAGAGAAAATTCTCCAGCGCAGGATGCCCTTGCAGGCCGAGTATGATTTCCTTGCCAAGATTTGCGACCACCTTAGAGTCTTGTGAATAGCTCTCATAGGTGCGGCCCCAGCGTATATCTTTGGCAACAGCAACGGTGGGCGCAAAAGTCCAATCGATACCTGTCACAGCGATTTCGCGAGCTGTAGCTGTGCCTATATCGCGCATAAGGTTAGGGTTATTAGCCGCTCCCAAGCCGATATTATGCGGAAAGACAGTGGCCCCCACGACATTATTATGCCCATGAACCGCGTCCGTGCCCCAGATAATAGGAATGGCTAGGCGGTCATCCCCTTCATCCATTGAGGCCCCATAAAACAAATTGGCCATACTGAGCCAAGCGCCCAAAGGCCCCTCTGCCTTATCGGTGGGCCAAGACCCTCCCCCATTGAGAATCGATCCAATATGATATTTGGCGGCATCATCAGGCGAGATATTTTTAATCTCGGCCTGAATCATCTGCCCGACTTTTTGCTCAATACTCATACGCGCCAAAAGCGCGTCTATGTCAGATTCAATCTTGGCGTCCTGCGAAATGGGACTGCGAACTTTGGGCCAAGCTTTATCCTTAGCCGCCGCCCCGCAAGAGGCTAGAATGGAGCTGGCAAAAAGCGCAGCCCCAAAATAACGAAATCCATTTTTAAAGTGCATCATGACGTCTCAAAAAAATCTATATCAACAAACAAGCAGGCAGGCCTAGAACTTCACTCTGAGGCGCGCGCCATATGTACGGGGCGGTGAGAAGAAACGCGTATTATCAAATTGCGTGATAATTATCGCTTGCTCACGCTCAATACCCGTCAGGTTGTTCACATAAGCCTCAAGACGCCATTTGCCATCACTCCCGTGCGAGTAACCCGCCCCCGCATCAACCGTGAAATAACCATCAACGTGGTCATCAAGACGTCCCTCAGGATTATCTGGATTGTTGAAATCTTCGCCGTTAAAGATCGTCATAAATTGCGAAGAACGATATCCAAGAGAAACGATGC
>CALKIX010000108.1 GCA_937995665.1 uncultured Hellea sp.
CTTCGTCAACACCCTGAAGATGGAACCTCACTACGGTGGTTGGATGCATGGACGGGTCCATGGCGGTCTGCCCTTCAGCGACGGAACTGGTGCCTCGGTCGCCACTGCACACGACCTAAACCACCTCACTGTGCTCAGCCATGACCAGCGGCAGCCGTTCATGAACGACACCTTCGACTGGCCACAATGGCCGGCGCTGGAGGTGCCGGAGTCCGACGTCATCGACTACTTCCAGAGCATGGTGGTTCTGGGCGATCCGCACAGCGACGCGCTGCCCTAAACGCCCGTACTCCCAAGGGGCTTTTCAGCGTCAGCCACTGCTTCGTCCATTCGGCCGACGGCTTCGGTCATCGAGAGCGGTATGTGGTGGCCGGAGAGAGCCTGTGTGGCCGATGACTCAGGAGCCGAGGCCAGCATTTCGTCTGGCCGGGCGCTTGCGCACGTGGAGCCCGAAAGGAGATTTGAACTCCTGACCTACGCATTACGAATGCGTTGCTCTACCAACTGAGCTATTCGGGCTTCGCGCAAGCAATGGAATCTCGCCTGCGCAGCGGCGTTATAGGGAAAGCTTTGCAAGCTGTCTATGCTGATTTTCGTATTATTTGAGACAAATTTATGTCGCTGGCAACTCAGGATTTATAATCAGAGGCTAGGGGGCTTGTTCGGTGCTTTTGGATTGTAAAACTTTATGAAAAAAGCGGCTCAGTGTTTGTATTTCTAAGCATATCTTCAGTCCCTTTTGGTGTGATGTGTTTTCTTAATATTTCTAGAATCGCGACGTTTCTGCTCTAGATTTGCGCCGCGCGCCGTGCCATCACCACTAAATGGTGAATCAGGCTGCGTAGATGGCTGGTATACAGGTGTAATGATTATGTCCGATCTTTCTAAATCCGAGCTAGAACACAAACAGATGAGTAATGCCATCAGGGCGCTCTCAATGGACGCTGTGCAGGCGGCTAATTCGGGCCATCCGGGCATGCCAATGGGCATGGCGGATGTTGCCACAGTCCTCTTTTCTAAGTTTTTGAAATTTAATCCATCAGATCCGAACTGGCCTGATCGTGACCGCTTTATTCTTTCGGCGGGTCATGGCTCTATGCTGATTTATTCTCTGCTACATCTCACGGGCTATAAATCCATGACGATGGATCAGATTAGGAACTTCCGCCAACTGGGCTCAAACACGGCTGGGCACCCTGAATATGGCCATACGCCGGGCGTGGAGACGACGACAGGGCCGCTGGGCCAGGGGATTGCGAATGCGGTAGGCTTTGCACTGGCAGAGCGTCATATGAATGCCCGCTACGGCGATGATATCGTTGATCACCACACTTATGTCATTGCGGGTGATGGCTGCTTGATGGAAGGGATTTCCCAAGAAGCTATTTCTCTAGCAGGGCATTTGAAGCTTAATAAGCTTATCCTGATGTGGGACGATAATAATATCACGATTGATGGCGCTGTTGATATTTCAGACAGTACGGACCAAGCCGCGCGTTTTAAAGCCGTAGGCTGGAACGTTATAAAAGTTGATGGCCATGATGCGCGTAAGATAGCCAATGCGCTGCGCCGCGCTAAAAAGTCCGATAAACCCACCATGATTGCTTGCAAAACAACAATCGGGAAAGGCGCGCCTAATAAGGCCGGAACGTCGAAAATCCACGGCGCTCCGTTAGGGGATGATGAAATTGCTGCCACGCGCGAAGCTTTAGGCTGGAGCCATGCGCCATTTATGATACCAGATGATGTTTATAAGGTTTGGAAGCGTCCGGGCCGCAAGGGCCGTGCCGCGCATAAAGCTTGGAAAGCCCGTCTGGGCGCAGACCGCAAGGCCAATGACTTTAACCGCGCTATAAAGGGCGAGCTTAATATTGGCTGGAAAGACGCCTTTCAGGCTTATAAAGACCAACTCGTCAAAGATGCCCCAAAGCTGGCGACTCGAGCTTCTTCTGGCAACGCATTGAAAGTATTAACAGAAAATATCACAGATATGATTTCGGGCTCTGCTGATCTTGAAGGCTCAAATAAGACACGCACACCTGCTACAGCCTCTGAAATTCAGGCTGATAATTACGGCGGACGTTATGTGAATTACGGTATACGCGAGCATGGCATGGCCGCGGCGATGAATGGTATGGCGCTGCATGGCGGTATTATCCCATATTCAGGGACTTTCTTAGTTTTTGCTGATTATTGCCGTCCATCTATTCGTCTTTCGGCCCTCATGGAGCAGCGCGTCATATATGTGATGACGCATGACTCTATTGGTGTGGGTGAAGACGGTCCAACGCATCAGCCTGTTGAGCACGTGGCGTCTTTACGCGCCATTCCAAATCTTTATGTCTTCCGTCCTGCTGACGCGATTGAAACGGCAGAATGCTGGGAATTATCCGTAGAACGCACAGATGGGCCGTCATTACATGCTTTAACACGCCAAGGCCTGCCAGCGGTGCGTACGTCTGCGGACAAAAACATGTGCGCGCGCGGGGGTTATGTTCTTAAAGCTGGCGAAGGGGCAGATGATATTGTGTTGCTTGCCAGCGGTTCTGAGGTTCACCTCGCACTCGACGCTCACAAAGAGCTAGCGGCTCAAGGGATTTCAGCGCGAGTCGTCTCTGTTCCGTGTCTGGACTTATTTTTGGATCAGGGCGAGAAATATGTCCGCTCTGTAATTGGAAAAGATTTGCCAAAAATCGCCGTTGAGGCCGGTATTCGTCAAGGTTGGGGCGAAATTATTGGCCGCGAGGGCGGATTTATCGGCATGAATAGCTTTGGCGCTTCGGCGCCTGGCGGGGCGCTCTTTGAGCATTTTGGTATCACAACTAATGCTGTGGTCGCCAAAGCCAAGGATATGTTGGGTAAATAATGAACGCGCTGCCAGATAATGTCTTTGTAACGGGGCAAATATTACCCGATCAATTAGGCGCGCTGGCTGAGCAGGGCATTAAAACCCTCATCATTAACCGTCCTGATATGGAAGCGGGGCCTATGCAGCCCACTGCCGCACAATTAAGCGCAGCGGCGCAGGAACATGGCTTGCAATTCGCCTATATCCCTATGGCGGGCGGCATATCTTATGATGTTATTGAGGCCAGTGAGGCCGCTTTTCGGGATTTGCCGCGCCCTATTGTTGCCTTTTGCGCGGGCGGTATGCGTTCGGCCGCGCTTTGGGGCTTTGCCCATGTTAAGGCCTTAGGTGTTGACGGCGTTATGGGCGCAATAGGGGCTGCGGGTTATAATCTGGAACAAATTCGCGGCGCGCTTGAGGATTATCTAAACTCGAAATCATAAACCGCCAACCCAGGAGAGCTATATGTGTGACCACGATACCCAGAAGGATGCTGAAGTCTTTTTAAAGCAGCAAGGGACAATGTCGCGTAGAGCTTTCACTTCGGCAGCGAGCCTTGCGGGCGTTTCAGTCGTCTTCGCTGGCTGCTCAGGCGGTACGGAAGCAACCGGCGCAGATATCTCTAAGGCCAGCAGCAAATTGGTGCGGCAAGATGTAAGCGTTCCAACGCCAGACGGCACAGCGGATTGCTATTTCGCCCACCCGACAGAGGGCACCCATGCAGGGGTTATTTTGTGGCCCGATGTTAAAGGCATAAGGCCCGCTTTTAAAATGATGGGAGAGCGTCTGGCTCTGGCGGGTTACGCTGTTTTGGTAATCAATCCCTATTACCGGGAAAAGGTGGCTCCCGTTTTTCCTCTAGATGCAGATTTCAGAGATAAGGCCACGCGCGAGGAAATGTTTGGCTATGCGCGGCGCACAAATGCAGAAACGAACGCGATAGACACAAAAGCTTTTGTCGAGTTCTTAGACGTGCAGGATGTGGTCGATACATCGCGTAAAATTGGCACCTCAGGCTATTGTTATGGCGGGCCGATTACAATGAATGCGGCATCATCTTATCCAGAGCGTATCGGTGCAGGGGCGTCGTTTCATGGCGGGCGATTGGTTACGGATAAGCCTGATAGCCCGCATCTGAAAATCCCGCAAATGCAAGCCGAGTTTCTCTTCGCGATTGCTGAAAATGATGACGAAAAAGACCCTGAAGTGAAAAATATATTGCGCGATGCTTATGCCGCGGCGGGACTAAAGGCTGAGATAGAGGTTTACGAGGGCGCCCTACATGGTTGGTGCCCGCCGGACAGCGCGGTTTACAACGAAGAGGCGGCGGAAAAGGCATGGTCGCGATTACTGGCGCTCTATGAGAGAGCTTTGGCCTAAAGATAGTACAGGCTAAGGGCATATTTCCTTTGCGCCTGCGCCTTATCTCTGATAATCGCCGCTTGCAAAAGTAGGAGACTCCCATGGAGATTCGAGAAGGCTTGACCTTTGATGATGTGCTTTTGCAACCGCAAGCTTCGGATATTCTTCCGGCCGATGCGGTGCTTAAAACGCGCCTCACAAAAAAGATTGAAATTAACGTCCCGCTGGTCTCGGCGGCGATGGATACTGTCACAGAGGCCCCGCTCGCCATTGCCATGGCGCAAACCGGCGGCATTGGCGTCATTCACCGCAATCTCTCTATCGAAGAACAAGCCGAAGAAGTGCGCAAAGTTAAGCGTTACGAGTCAGGCATGGTGGTTAATCCGATAACGATTAACCCTGAAGCCACGCTAGCTGAGCTTAAAGCGCTCCGCGATCATCACAATATTTCAGGTATTCCAGTTGTTGAAATTAGCGGTAAGCTTGTTGGGATTGTTACCAACCGCGATGTTCGCTTTGCGGGTAATCCCAATGAGATCGTTTCTAACCTCATGACCAAAGACGTTGTGACGGTAAAAGTTGGCACCTCTGAAAAAGAGGCACGTACCTTACTCCACAAACATCGCATTGAGCGGCTATTGGTGGTTGATGATAAATATCACTGCGTCGGGCTGATTACCGTCAAAGATATGGATAAGGCCGAGAGCTTCCCCAATGCGTGTAAAGATAGCAAAGGCCGCCTGCGTGTGGCCGCCGCAAGTACTGTAGGCGATGCTGGCTTTGACCGCGCGGTCGCGCTGATTGCGGCGGGCGCGGATGCTGTCATTATCGACACGGCGCATGGGCACAGCTCCAAAGTTATCGAAACGGTCAAACGCCTTAAAAAAGGCTATCCCGATGCACAAATCATTGCGGGCAATATCGCGACGGCCTCTGCGGCCAAAGCTTTGATCGATGCTGGTGCTGACGCAATTAAAGTCGGCATTGGGCCGGGCTCTATTTGTACTACTCGCATTGTGGCCGGCGTTGGAGTGCCTCAGTTGACCGCGATTATGGATGCATGCAGCGTGGCGCATAAAGCGGGCATCCCTGTCATCGCCGATGGCGGGATTAAATATTCAGGTGATATGGCTAAAGCTCTCGCGGCTGGCGCGGAATGCGCCATGGTCGGCTCGCTGCTCGCGGGCGCAGAAGAAACGCCGGGTGAGGTGTTCCTTTATCAAGGCCGCTCTTATAAATCTTACCGGGGCATGGGCTCTGTCTCGGCTATGGCGCGCGGCTCGGCCGATCGTTATTTCCAAAAGGAAGTCAATGATAGCATGAAGCTCGTCCCCGAAGGCATTGAAGGTCGTATCGCCTATAAAGGCCCTGTGGGCCCGATTTTACATCAGCTGCTCGGCGGCATTCGTGCAACAATGGGCTATACGGGCTCGCGCACCATCAAGGACTTACATAAGAATGCTGAATTTGTGAAAATCACAAATGCAGGTCTTCGCGAAAGCCACGTCCATGACGTGCACATCGCGCGCGAAGCTCCCAATTACTCGATGCCGAGCTAGATATGAGACTTGGCGGACGTATTCAAGCAGCCGCGGAAGTGCTTGAAGATATATTAGACCGCAAAACACCCGCGACCATTGCGCTGCGTGATTGGGGTAAGGCGCACCGTTTTGCAGGGTCCAAAGACCGCTCGGCGATTGGCAATTATGTTCATGATGCCCTGCGCTGTAAAAGCTCGCTGGCTTACCGTATGGATGATGAAAGCCCGCGTGCACTGGCGCTGGCTTCTGCCGTCTTTATGGGTGGGCAGACGGTGGAGGGGCTTCTCGCTGCTTTTGCTGATGACACTCACGCGCCCGAGCCTCTGGCCAAGGACGAGCTTGAAAAGCTTGGCGGCGCGATTGATCTGGAAGGCGCGCCTGACTGGGTGCGCGCAGATGTGCCTGAATGGATATGGCCCGCTTTTGAGAATAATTTTGGCGAAGAAGCGGTTGCGGAAGGCCAAGCCCTTACGCCGCGTCCGCCTTTAGATTTACGCGTGAATGCGATTAAATCAGATCTTGGCAGCGCCTATGATGCGCTAAAGCAGCACGGGGCCAAGGCCTGTGATATTTCCCCTATTGGCCTGCGCATAGAGGCGCTTGCTGGCGATGGGCGTCTGCCCAATATCCAAATTGAGAAGCCTTACCAAATGGGTGATGTGGAAATCCAAGATGAAGGCTCGCAAATCGTGAGCTTACTCGTTGATGCTAAGCCCGGCGAGAAAGTCCTTGATTACTGCGCAGGCGGGGGCGGGAAGTCTCTCGCACTTGCCGCGGATATGGAGAACAAAGGCTCAGTCTTTGGCTTTGATATTGATAAGCGCCGACTCTCGCCGCTTTATCAGCGCGCGCAGCGGGCAGGGGC
>CALKIX010000109.1 GCA_937995665.1 uncultured Hellea sp.
CAAAAGTACACTCTCCGAGCATGGCTTTCGCCTGCCAAGCTGTATTGATAACCGCCCGCTAAAATTCGAAGAATGGGACGCGATGCGGCCCCAGACCGTTCATGTCTCGGCCACGCCCGGTAATTGGGAAATGGAGCGCACGGGCGGTGTCTTTACCGAGCAAGTCATTCGCCCAACAGGCCTTATCGATCCGCCCGTAGAAGTGCGCCCAGTCTCGCTAGACGGGGCTTCGCAGGTTGATGACGTGATTGACGAAGTGAAAAAAGTCGCCGCGCGGGGCTTTCGCTCACTTGTCACGACCTTGACCAAGAAAATGTCGGAAGATTTGACCGAATATATGCACGACCAAGGTATTCGCGTGCGCTATATGCACAGCGATATCGACACGCTGGAGCGTATCGAGATTATCCGCGATTTGCGCCTTGGTAAATTTGACGTGCTTATCGGGATTAACTTGCTGCGCGAGGGACTGGATATTCCTGAATGTGCCTTTGTCGGGATTTTGGACGCGGATAAGGAAGGCTTCCTGCGTAGCGAGACCTCGCTGGTGCAAACTATTGGCCGCGCCGCGCGAAACGCCCAAGCCCGCGTCGTGCTCTATGCCGATAAGGTCACGGGTTCCATGCAGCGCGCTATGGACGAGACCGAGCGCCGCCGCGCGCGCCAAGTCGCCCATAATGAGCTCCACGGTATCACCCCGCAAACCGTGCTGCGCGGGGTTTCTGACGTGGTCGGCGATAGCGAAGCCGCCGAGCGCATAAAAGACGAAGCCGCGAGATACACGCCAACAGGCCAGATTAAAAAGAAATATCTCGAAGTCGCCGAAGACCAAGCCGAATTTACGGGCGGGGATAACATCATCGCAGTGCTGGCAGATCTAGAAAAACGCATGTTTCAAGCCGCCGAGAATTTAGAATTTGAAGAAGCAGCGAGATTGCGGGATGAGATGGCTAAGTTGAAGGGGACGGAGTAACCGCATTTGATCCTGTGAATAAAATGCAACGCAATCCCGAAATCGTCAACGATTTCGGCTTTGCACTACAATCAGTTCCCCGAATTGATTGTACCCGTCACAAGCCCAACATCCGTGCCCATTATCTTATCCCAGAACCTAAAATATAGCCCGTAATTGCCTTTGAATTTTGTGTGGTGGAGATTGTGGTGGCTGGCTGTGATGATGTGGCGGCCCCACCATCCCCTTATCCAGCGCTCGGGATAGACTTCCCAGCCTGCGTGATTGAACACTGCATTAATCGTCATCAGCATTAAGAGCGTTAGCGCCATGCCCATATGGAGCGGGATGAAAATCGCCATGACGGGAAGCAGCCACGCGGCGCTTATCGCTTCAACTGCGTCAAAGGAAAAGCTGGCCCAAGGGGTCGGCTGTACGGAGCGGTGATGGCCCTCATGCGTCCACTTAAATAGCTTTCGGTGGTGCATGATGCGGTGCGTGAAGTAAAACCATGTGTCTTGGGCAAAGAGATAGATAAAGCCAGACGCCAAAAGATAAAGCCAGCCTCCTACCCCGCCCGGAAGCCCCATATAAAGCGCCGTGCCACCCGCTTTCCACATTTCCAAAACAATGGCCGCGGGGGCCGCATAGATGAAGGCCGAAATAGTCGAGAGCTTTATTTCATTTCGAATAGTCGCCGAGGTCGGCTCGCGTTTGGATAAGCGCCGCGCGCGGACTTTATCGGCGGAGCGCTTCCAGAGCATCCAATGAATAGGCCAGACAATGAGAAAATAGCGCGCAATGATTATGGCTGTAAAAGCAAAATAGGTCGGCCATATTTGCAGGGGCTGGATGACATAATATGTATCCATCTAAGCCGCGCGCTGATTAAACCAGTCGGCGAAAGCTTTGCGCTCAGATACATTCATATGCAGACCTAGCTTGGTGCGCCGCCATAAAATATCATCGGCTGATTTGGCCCATTCATGATTGATGAGGTAATTGGCTTCAATCTCATAAAGCCCCGCGCCAAAATGCTGGCCGAGCTTGGGCGCTTGCGACCCATCGCCCAGTATCAAGGTGATGCGTGTGCCATAACCATGGCAGAGGCGGCGCAGCAGAGCACTCTCCATATTAGGATATCGTTTGCGCATATCATGCGTGAATAAATCAAAATCTGCGTCAATCAGATCCCCGCCCGGCAGCAAGGCCGTCTCTGTCCAATCACCGGCCTTATAATCAAAATAGGCTTCCAGCCTTTGCATGGCATGTTCGCCCAGCTTGCGCGAGGTCGTGATTTTCCCGCCATAGATAGACATAAAGGGCGCGCCCTTGGCGAACTCATCAATGCTGAGCACATAATCGCGCGTGACAGCCGAAGCGTCTTCGGATTTATCATCATAGAGCGGGCGCACGCCGGCATAATCCCAGACGACATCATCAGGGCTTATATCATTTTCAAAATACTCACTCGCCGCAGCGCAAAGGTAGCTAATTTCTTCTTGGCTGATTTTCACGGGCCCGTCTGAGAGCTCATAAGGGCGGTCTGTGGTTCCTATAAGCGTGTAATCATGCTCATAGGGGATGGCGAAAATCACGCGGTTATCGGCATTTTGAAATAGATAAGCATGATCGCCCTCAAAGAGTTTTTTCGTAATTATATGGCTGCCTTGAACAAGGCGAAGCGACTGCTCAATCTTGGTGGTTTTTATCTTGCCGAGAATTTCATCCACCCAAGGCCCCGCCGCATTGACGATGCCTTTGGCGGTGACAGTTTGAGTTTTACCGCCGCTTTTAATCTGGGCCGTATAGCCCATCCCTTTGGTCTTGACGCTAAGCACTTCGCAGCGCGTGCGAATATCCGCGCCGCGGTGGGCGGCGTCCAGCGCATAAAGCAGCACAAGGCGCGCATCATCAACCCAACAATCGGAATATTCAAAGCCGGTCTTAAAGCGCGATTCCAGCACGCCCTTATGCGGGGCTTCATCCAGACTTAGCGATTTAGAGCCAGGGAGCATTTCGCGCCCGCCAATATGGTCATATAAGAAAAGCCCTGTGCGCAGCATCCAAGCGGGGCGCAGACCTTTGTCATAAGGCAGCACAAAACGCATCGGCCATATAATATGCGGGGCGCAGCGCAGCATAACCTCCCGTTCTTTGAGCGCATGTCGTACAAGATTAAACTCATAATATTCGAGATAGCGCAGACCACCATGAATGAGTTTCGTGGACTTAGAACTGGTATGGCTGGCAAGGTCGTCTCGTTCACAAAGCAGGACTTTTAGGCCCTTCCCTGCCGCATCACGCGCAATCGCTGTGCCGTTAATTCCGCCACCAATAATAAGAAGATCATACATAAGCCTAGCCTAGCAGATTCGACGCGGCCCTGTCGCCTTTAATTTCAGGAACAAATTGACCACCTTGGCGGGGCGTTATACCCTGCGCTATGGCTAAATTTATTCTCTCTATCGACCAAGGCACAACCTCTTCACGCACGCTGGTTTTCTCGCAGGCGGGCGACGTCCTCTTTACCGCGCAAGAAGAGTTTCCGCAGATTTACCCCCAAGATGGCTGGGTTGAACATGACCCCGAAGCGATATGGGAGAGCACGCTAAAAACGCTGCGGGCCGCTTACCGCTTTGCCGCCACACAAGGCGGCGAGATTATCGGGCTTGGTATTACCAATCAGCGCGAGACGACAATTGTCTGGGAGCGAAAAACAGGAAAGCCAATTTATAACGCTATTGTCTGGCAAGACCGCCGCACGGCGCAAATTTGCCGAGATATTTCGGAGCGCTATGATGAGTGTAAGCTCAGCGCCAAAACGGGATTGCTACTCGACCCTTATTTTAGCGCCACCAAAGCGGCATGGATTTTAGATAATGTAGAGGGCGCTCGCGCGCGCGCAGAGGCGGGCGAGCTCGCCTTTGGCACAGTAGATAGCTTTCTAATCTGGCGGCTCACTCAAGGCGCCTCTCACGCCACAGATGCCACAAATGCCAGCCGCACAAATCTATTTAATATTCACGCTCAAGACTGGGACACGGAATTGCTGGCACTGTTTAATGTGCCCGTAGCTATTCTGCCGAAGGTCAAAGATTGCGCCGATGATTTTGGCCTTTGCACAGTCTTAGACACTGATATTCCTATCCTCGGCGTGGCGGGCGACCAGCAATCCGCCGCTATTGGCCAGTGCTGCTTTGAAAAAGGCGAGATCAAAAGCACATATGGCACGGGCTGCTTTGTTATCTTGAATACCGGGAGCAAATGCCTATCGAGCCAGAACCGCCTCCTCTCGACCGTGTGTTACCGCTTAAATGACAAAGCCACTTACGCGCTGGAAGGCTCTATCTTTATGGCAGGCGCCTCTGTCCAATGGCTGCGCGACGGTATTGGAATTATTGAAGATGCCCGCGAGACCGAGGCCCTTTGCGAAGAACTCGACAGCAATAAGGGCGTTTATCTCGTACCCGCCTTTACGGGGCTCGGCGCGCCGCATTGGGACCCTGATGCGCGCGGAGCGGTTTTTGGCCTGACCCGCGATACGGGCCGCGCCGAGATGGCCCGCGCCGCCGTCGAGAGTGTTTGCTATCAGACTTATGATCTATTCAAAGCTATGAGCGATGACGGGGTCACGCCAAAATCCCTGCGTGTTGACGGCGGTATGGCGCATAATAGCTGGATGGTACAGCATCTTGCGGGCGTACTGGATATTCCGATTGAGCGGCCCAAAGTATTGGAAACAACCGCACTGGGCGCGGCGCTTTTAGTTGGGCTGCAAGCGGGGCTGTATAGCTCGCTTAAAGATGCCAAAAAGCACTGGCAGGCCGAGCGGCGCTTTACGCCGGATATGGATAGCACGGCGCGCGCAGAACTTCTTGCGGGCTGGCATAAGGCCGTAGGGAAAGTGTTAACGGCGGGGTAGATCAAGAGGGAGGCTATCAAAGCTAACTTCTGGCTTCGATGAGTTGCCCCGCAAGACGTCATGCGTGACATAATCGCTAAATTAGGCATTCGGCTTTTGCGTACGGCGCTCATAACGTTTTAAATATTTCTCCAAATGCACGATAGTCGGGTCAGCCGCCGCGCAAGGGCGCTTTATATATAGCGATAACATTGTAAATCCTTTCTAATTTATATTTATAAGTCTTGATGACACACCTCGCAGATGCTTACCAATCAAGCCTCTTCACACAGCAGAGAAGCCGCGTGACGCAAAGCTCATAGCTTTGTGTGGGGAATTATGGGAGAGGATAAAGCCCCCTATAGACAAAGACCGCGCATGCAGGTTAGGGTTTGGCTATGGAACAACAACATTATACACGCATAGCCATTTGGCTGCATTGGGTGATTGCCCTTTTAATTATTGGGCAGATTATTGGCGGCAAGGTGATGATGGCCATGGCTAATTCGCCGACTAAATTTGAGATTTTTCAGCTCCACAAATCCTTTGGTCTTATCATCTTGATTTTATCAATCGTCCGCCTGCTTTGGCGGCTTACCCACAAAGCCCCTGCCCTTCCCGCCACTATGAAACCCATTGAGCGGCTTGGCGCTAAGCTTTCCCATATCGGCTTTTATGTCTTTATGATTGCCGCTCCAATGTCGGGCTGGATGATGACCTCCGTGTCCACGCCTAAAATCGGCACCAAGATATTTAAAACTATCCCTTGGCCTGACTTTCCGTTTTTAACCCGAAGCGAAGCAGCGGAAGTCTTCTTTAAAGACACGCATAATATACTCGCCATAATGATGAGCTTGCTGCTTTTGCTCCATGTGGGCGCGGCGCTGAAACATCATTTTGTCAATCACGACAATGTGCTGAGCCGCATGCTTCCCTTTATCAACCCCAAAGGATAAACCAAAAGAAATGCCAACCGAGAGAATTACTATGCGCTTATTGTCTATATCCCTCGCCGCAGCCGCCCTTATCGCCTGCGGGTCCGCGTCAACAGAGCTTAGCGCGCAGGCTCAAGACACAAGCTTGATTTCCGCAGAGCTGCCGCAGATTACGGGGGAATATGTTTGGACGATGGATAAAAAGAAAAGCGCATTGACTTTTGTTGCTAATCATGGCGGAGATTTCACAGGTACTTTCTCGCACTTTGACGCCGCGATTAAGCTCAATCCCAATGCCCCTGAAGATGGTAGCATTCACGCTATTGTCGACCTCTCCTCTATTGATGCAGGGGATTCAGATCGTAATGCCAACCTGCCCCTCGCCGATTGGTTCGACATGAAGCTCTACCCCACCGCCACCTTTATATCAAATGAGATATCGAAAACTGATGCGGGCTACGCGGCGGGTGGTACGCTCTCGATTAAAGGTATCAGCCAAGACGCCACACTAAGCTTCACGCTGACTGTTACGGGTAATACCGCCCGCGCCATAGGCGGGCTAACCCTTGACCGCCGTGATTTTAAACTGGGCGAGAGCGCGGATTTTGCTAATGAAGATTGGGTCAAGTTTCCTGTCATAGTCAAGGTTGATATTACGGCGCGCTCATGAATTACACCTATAGCGTGTTAACTTAATATTTAAACTGAAAGCTTATATGCATTCCTTCCAAGGAACCATATATGCAAGTCTCACATATCAAAGATGTTGGCGCGTCGATATTATTCGGCAAGCTTGACTATGACAGG
>CALKIX010000110.1 GCA_937995665.1 uncultured Hellea sp.
GGGCATATTGTATTCGCAGCCCCCAATAAAGCGCTCACAACGCCGAACTCGTCTAATACGCGCAGCGAGCTTCGCTATATGAGCCGCGGCAGCGATACCAGCATCAAAACAGCTGCGCCCGGCAATAATTTTGCCCTTGCCAACCATTCGGATGCTGAGAGCTTTGCCGCGATTGGCGGCCGTATGGAAGCCACAGTGCGGGTTGACCATGTCGCGCGCCGCGCGGGAAATCCTGACCGCCCACCCGCTTTTTCCGCCGTTATTGGCCAAATCCACGCCATTAAAGATAAGCCGCAATCGGGCCGCTTTGGCTATGGCAATGAGCCGCTAAAGATTTACTTTAAGAAATATCCCGACCACGAGACGGGCTCTATCTTTTGGAATTATGAGCGCAACTTGGCCAAAGAAGACCCTAACCGCACCGATATCGCCACAGCTGTTTGGGGCAATATCTGGACTGACCCGAGCGATCCAGGCGCAGCAGGCATTCCGCTGGGACAGCCCATCAGCTATGTGGTCAATGTCTATGAGAACGTGATGTATTTGGAGTTCTCTACAGAAGGCAAGCCTACGGTTAAGCACCAGATAAATCTGGCCGATAATGTCGGGGCGGACGGCGAAGTTGACGCTCTGGATAATCCCGAAGGCTATAAAGAAGACGCTCATTATTTTAAGGCCGGCCTTTATAATCAGTGCAGCACCAAAGACGCCCCCGGCATCTGGTATGCCGCCTGCCCCGGCACGGGCGACTGGGCGACGGATAAAGCCAATGGCGACTACGCTCAGGCTACCTTTAGCCGCCTCGTCGTAAGCGCCGCACAGCCTATGTAGCCTTTACTGAGCTTCTTATCTAGCGCGATTAAGGCCATGTATTGCCCGGCCATTTTCGCGCTAGTCAGGCGGGGCAAATCACCCTAATGCCATTTAGGATATGGAACAAAACACCGCTATACAGCGCCGCTATATGCGGCCTTTGCCCTCGCGCAGAAAACATGCGCTTTTGGCGCTTTGCACGATTACGGCCTGCCTTGGCTTTCTCTACATTACCGCCGAGCATTTTGGCTCTGCTGAGGATGCGCGCGTCTCTGGCAGCGTGCCTATCGCCGCCGCAGCACTGCCGCCCGCCTCTGATAGCCTTTCGGGCGATAGCGAGGCGCTCCCTGACTTGCTCGCAGGTGATGTAGGCGAAGGCGAGAACCCGACCTTAGCGATTGCAGATGCACAGACCGCGCAAGCCGCAGACGCCGCGCCGCGCGACGCGCTGGGCAATCTTGTCGGGGCGGATAATAGCGCGCAATCTGCGCCCGCTGTCTCAACCCTGCCTACCATCACCACAGCCCAGCGCCTACCCGCAAATGGGCCGCGCGTGATTACCATTGACGGCAAACCCATTGATGGCAGCGATGAAGCGCTGCCCCCTGCCCCTATTTCTGGCCTCACGCAGAGCAGCCCCTTTGGGAAAATCCCTGTTATTTCGCCGAGCGGACTAAGTTCATTTGATGCCTATAAGCGTCCCTTTGTTCCCTCAGCTGGGCTAGAGCCTGTCTCGCTCATTATTGGCGGACTTGGCGTGAATAGCGCCCTCACCGAGCGCGCGATTAATGAGCTGCCCGCTGATGTCACCCTCTCCTTCGCCGCCCATGCGAGCGGGCTTAATTCTTGGATTTCTAAGGCCCGAGCCAAAGGCCATGAAGTTTTAATAGAGCTACCCTTTGAGAGTAAAAATTCCAATGCTGGAGAGCCAGGCGCCGACCGCACATTAATGGTTACGCGCAATACAAGCGCCAACCCGCGTCATCTGAACTGGCTGCTCTCGCGCGGCCAAGGCTATTTCGGCGTGACCAATTATAATGGTGATGTGTTCCTCACCCGTGCTGATGCCGCCGCCCCGCTTTTGGGCCGTATGGCAGAGCTGGGGCTTAGTTTTGTCTTTGACGGCTCTTATAGCGCGCCGACGCTCTCCGCACTCGCAAGCACTGCCGAGCTGCCCTATGGCTCGGGCTACACGCTGATTGACACCATCCAAGACCGCACGATTATAAATTCCAAGCTCGAACGGCTCAGCGCGGCGGCCACAGCGGGTAGCGGGCCGATTGGCGTTGGCTTTACCTACCCCGAAACCATCACCGCCGTGAAAGACTGGGCGAGCGGATTAAAGGCGCAAGGGCTAGAACTCGCCCCCGCCTCTTCTGCGCTCCGGTAAAATGAGCTGCGAGCCTAAACGATACCGCCCCGCCGTGGGCACGGCAATCTTTAATGAGTCGGGCCAAGTTTGGCTCGGCAAGCGAATGGGAGGCAGCGGGCCCCATTGCTGGCAAATGCCCCAAGGCGGCATGGATAAGGGCGAGACGCCTGAAATCGCTGCCGCGCGCGAGCTGTTTGAAGAGACGGGCATCACGCTGGCGATGGTTACGCCCATTGGCGAGATTGACGATTGGCTCTATTATAATTTCCCGCCAGAGTATCAGGGCAAAAAGGCGACCAAAGGCTGGCTGGGGCAACGCCAGCGCTGGTTTGCCTTTCGCTTTCACGGAGATGCTGCCAAAGTGGATCTTAAATCCCACGGCCCACAAGAGTTCTCCGAATGGCGCTGGGAAGCGCTTTCTAAAACCCCCGAACTTATCGTGCCCTTTAAGCGCGATGTTTATGAACGCATATCATCCGAATTTGAACGCTTCACCCATCCCCTAAAATAGCCTAGGCATAATCCATGGCAGGGACACCCAACACCCAAGCACATGGCAAAATGATATAATCTTTATTTTGATAACCGTTATTATCAACTCTATCGGCTTTGGGATTATGATACCAGCCTTGCCCGAACGCCTTAAAGAGCTCACAGGCCTGCCTAATAGTGAAGCCGTTCAAT
This sequence comes from uncultured Hellea sp., assembly GCA_937995665.1. GTDB lineage: Bacteria > Pseudomonadota > Alphaproteobacteria > Caulobacterales > Maricaulaceae > Hellea. The sequence goes on from CALKIX010000110.1 coordinate 2,870, forward strand.
ATGGCATGTGGCTGACCTTTGTCTTCGCCCTGTTTCAGTTTTTCTGCATGCCGATTGTCGGCGGGCTTTCGGACCGGTTTGGACAGCGGCCTATCCTGCTGCTCTCGCAGGGCTATATACGCCCGCACTCACTAATATGATGAGCATATGCGTGACAAAATCCGAGTAAGGTGAGCTGCAAGGCGCGATAGGCGCAGCCCAAGGCCTTGCCATAATGATAGGCCCGTTCCTGATGGCAGGAGCTTTTTACTATTTCGGGGATACAAAGCTGAAAACAGAAAAAGGGCTCTAAGGATTCCCAGAGAATATCACGGTTATGGCCCAGCATATTATGGGCAATAGCGCCGCGCCCTACATACCGGGCGCACTTTTCTTTGTCGCCACATCTTTGGCCCTTATGGGCTTTGTCATGTTCTTGCTGGTGACAAATAAGAAGGACAGGCAGGCAAGGCTATCAGATGCAAAAACGGCCACATCCAAGGATATGGCCGTTGAATAATTTATGTGGCTATAGGCTAAGCGAGAAGCGCTTTTAGGCCGTCAAGATTTTGCTGCATTGCTAGAGCGGCTTCGCCTTCCATATCAGCAAGCGCTTTAGTCGCCGCATCAATGTCAGCCTTCACCGCTTCGCCGTCCACATCAGAGAGGAGCGAGGCTTTCTCAGCCAAGACCGTAAGCCCTGCGGGCGTGACGTCAGCAAAGCCGCCTTGCACGAAATATTTAGTCTCTACGCCGTCATTATAAACGGTGATAGCACCGGTCCGAATAGCCGCCATAAGCGGGCTGTGATTGGGGTAAATCCCAAGATCACCCTCAGAGCCCGGCACGTCAACTTGGTCAACGTCGCCAGCAAAAAGTTCCGCCTCAGGCGAAACGAGTGAGAAATGCAGTTTATCAGCCATTTGGCCCTACGCAGCTTCCGCGGCCATTTTTGCCGCTTTTTCGATCACGTCATCAATGCCGCCGACCATGTAGAAGGCTTGTTCTGGAAGGTGATCATATTCACCTTCGCAGAGACCTTTAAAGGAGCGCACTGTGTCTTCAAGCGGGACGAGCAAGCCTGGTGACCCTGTGAAGATTTCAGCAACGTGGAAAGGCTGCGATAAGAACTTCTCAACTTTACGCGCGCGCGCAACTGTGAGTTTGTCTTCTTCAGATAATTCGTCCATGCCCAAAATCGCGATAATGTCTTGTAGTGACTTATAACGCTGCAAGATTTCTTGCACCATACGGGCAGTTTCGTAATGCTCTTCGCCAACTGTACGCGGCTCGAGGATACGCGATGTTGAATCCAGCGGGTCAACGGCCGGGTAAATACCCTTTTCAGAGATCGCACGGTTAAGAACTGTCGTCGCGTCCAAGTGAGCGAAAGATGTCGCTGGCGCAGGGTCAGTCAAGTCATCGGCTGGCACGTAAATCGCCTGAACAGAAGTAATAGAGCCTTTATTCGTTGAGGTAATGCGCTCTTGCATCTGGCCCATTTCAGTCGCCAGTGTCGGCTGGTAACCCACAGCAGACGGAATACGGCCAAGAAGGGCTGACACTTCTGAACCCGCTTGCGTAAAGCGGAAGATGTTATCAACGAAGAATAGAACGTCTTTGCCTTCCTCGTCGCGGAAATATTCAGCTTGTGACAGACCTGTCAAAGCCACACGAGCGCGGGCTCCGGGAGGCTCGTTCATCTGGCCGTAAACAAGCGTACAACGGCTATCACCGCCGCCGCCTTCGACGTTCACGTTAGATTCGATCATCTCGTGGTAAAGGTCGTTACCTTCGCGCGTGCGCTCACCCACGCCGGCAAACACTGAGTAACCGCCATAAGCTTTCGCGATATTGTTGATGAGTTCCATGATAAGAACCGTCTTACCAACACCCGCACCGCCGAAGAGGCCGATTTTACCACCTTTAGCGTAAGGGCAAAGAAGGTCGATAACTTTAATGCCAGTGCCAAGAACTTCAGATTCTGTTGACTGGTCAACAAAGGGAGGGGCTTCCTTATGGATAGGTGCGCTTGTCTTTGTTTTGATAGGGCCAGCTTCGTCAACTGGCTCACCAATGACGTTCATGATGCGGCCGAGTGTGCCCGGTCCAACAGGAACGGTAATCGGCGCGCCCAAATCTGTGACGGCTTGGCCGCGAACAAGACCTTCAGTCGCGTCCATCGCAATGGTACGAACAGTGTTTTGTCCCAAATGCTGCGCGACTTCGAGCACAAGGCGGCTGCCTTGGTTATCCGTCTCTAGCGCGTTGAGGATTGTCGGCAGAGCGCCGTCAAATTCCACGTCAACAACCGCGCCAATAATCTGGCTGATACGGCCTGTCGCTTTAGACGCGGCGGTCTTCTTTTTCGCTGGTGCGCGCTTTTTAGCGGGCGCCTTCTTTTTTACTGCTGCTTTAGCCATTGGTGTCTTCCTTTAGCTTACTTAAAGCGCTTCCGCGCCTGAGATAATTTCAATCAGTTCAGAGGTAATCTGAGCCTGACGTGTTCGGTTAAATGTAAGGGTTAGCTTATCGATCATATCGCCCGCATTTCGCGTCGCATTATCCATAGCTGTCATTTTAGAGCCCATCTCGCCCGCAGAATTTTCCAGCAAGGCTGTGAAGATTTGCGTGTTGATGTTACGCGGCAAGAGCACGCGCAAAATACCCGCTTCATCTGGCTCATATGTGTAAATCGCACCGTCCAAATCAGGGCCAGCGGTTTCAGCTTCTGGGGCTGCGTCCTCAGTCAAGTCAGCAATAGCCGGGATAAGCGTTTTTGCGACTGCGTTTTGCGTCATCACATTTTGGAACTCAGCAAAGACGAGCTTACAAATGTCAAATTCACCGCGCTCAAACATGCCAGTGATTTGCTCGCCAATGCGCTGGGCGATACCGGCGTGAAGCTTACGCTCTTCTTTGAGCGAAATATATTCAACTACGCGGTCATCATAAAGACGGTTCAGCTGGTCATAGCCTTTCTTCCCGATAAGGAAGAGCTTGACCGTTTTGCCCGCTTGCTCAAGCGCCACGATTTCCTCGCGCGCCTTGCGCACGATATTGGTGTTAAAGCCGCCGCAAAGGCCGCGGTCTGCTGTCGCGATCACAAGCAGCACAGTGTCAGATTTGCCGTTACCCACAAGCAGCTCTGGCGCATCGCCCGCGCCCGTCATTGAGGCCGCAAGGTTTGAGATGACATTCCCAATACGCTCGGAATAAGGACGTGACTTTTCAGCCGCATCCTGCGCCTTCCGCAGCTTAGCCGCCGCAACCATTTGCATGGCCTTGGTGATCTTCTGCGTGTTTTTAACGCTTTTGATCCGGTTCTGGAGGTCTTTTAAAGACGCCATGACGTTATCCTAGTGCCGTTTAATTAAGCTGCGAAGTTCTCTGTGAATTTCTCGAGAGCCGCTTTCAGGCGTGCTTCGATATCATCCGTTAGCTTCTTCTCAGAGGCAATGTCAGCCAAGATAGAACCGCCATCAGATTTAAGGTTCGCTAACAGCTCACGCTCATATTTTTGAACGGCATTGACTGGAATGCCGTCAAGATAGCCGCGCGTACCCGCATAGATAACGGCTACTTGCTCTTCCACTTGTAGCGGTGAGAATTGAGGCTGCTTAAGAAGTTCTGTGAGGCGCTCACCACGGGCAAGCAAAGCCTGTGTTGAGGCGTCAAGGTCTGAACCGAACTGCGCAAAGGCTGCCATTTCGCGGTATTGCGCCAATTCACCCTTAATGGGGCCCGCGACCTGTTTCATGGCTTTAATCTGAGCAGACGAGCCCACCCGTGACACTGAAAGGCCAACGTTAAGCGCGGGACGAATCCCTTGGAAGAACAAGTCTGTTTCCAAGAATATCTGACCATCGGTAATCGAAATCACGTTGGTCGGAATAAAGGCCGATACGTCGTTACCTTGCGTTTCAATAATCGGCAGGGCTGTCAATGAGCCCGAGCCATTAGCTTCGTTAAGCTTCGCGGCGCGCTCCAATAGTCTGGAGTGAAGATAGAAAACGTCACCAGGATAAGCTTCGCGGCCTGGTGGACGGCGAAGAAGAAGTGACATTTGACGATAAGCAACCGCCTGCTTTGACAGATCATCATAAATGATAAGGCCGTGCATGCCGTTATCACGGAAATATTCGCCCATGGCGCAGCCCGCAAATGGCGCGATAAACTGAAGCGGCGCAGGTTCTGAAGCCGAAGCCACAACGATGATAGAATATTCCATCGCGCCGTTTTCTTCGAGCGTCTTTACGAGCTGAGCCACCGTTGAGCGCTTTTGGCCAATAACGACATAAATACAATATAGCTTGTCATTATCGCGGCCTTCGTCGAAAGCGGCTTTTTGGTTAAGGATGGCGTCAACCGCTACGGCTGTCTTACCTGTTTGGCGGTCACCAATGATAAGTTCGCGCTGCCCGCGGCCCACAGGGATAAGCGCGTCAATCGCCTTGATACCCGTTTGCACGGGTTCGTGAACACCCTTACGCGGCATGATGCCCGGCGCTTTAACGTCAACGCGGCGGCGCTCTGTTGATTTGATTGGGCCCTTGCCGTCAATCGGCTCGCCTAGCGGGTTCACAACACGGCCAAGAAGACCCTTGCCGACAGGAACGTCAACGATTTCGCCAAGACGCTTAACTGTATCGCCTTCTTTAATGCCCCGGTCATCACCAAAGATAACGGCACCGACATTGTCGCTTTCTAGGTTAAGCGCCATGCCTTTAATTCCACCTGGGAATTCAACCATCTCGCCGGCGCGAACATTATCAAGTCCGTAAATACGCGCAATACCATCGCCCACAGAGAGCACTTGGCCGACGTCAGACACTTTGGCTTCTTTGCCAAAACCTTTAATCTGTTTTTTCAGAATATTGGAAATTTCCGCAGCACGAATATCCATGAGACTACCTCTTTAATTTACGCTTCTTTTAGCGCGATTTTTAGATCCTCAAGTTTTGTCTTGAGGGAGCTATCATAAAGTCGAGACCCGATACGCACGACGAAACCGCCAAGCAAATCAGGATCAACACTTGTTTCAACGTCGACCGTTTGGCCGAGGGATTTCTTTAAGTTCGCTTTCAGCGATTTTAGCTGCGCAGCTGTCAATTTCTGCGCGCTTGTCACCTTCGCAATCTGCGAGCCCTTGCGCGCAGCAACCATTTTTTCAAAGGCGCTCAGAATAGCAGGCAGCTCAGCTGCGCGGCGATTCCCTGCAACCGTGCCTACGAATTGAGTCGTGAGCGGGCTGACCTTGGCTTTTCTGGCGACCGCTGTCAGGGCCGCGACCTTATCGTCAATTGCAAAAACAGGGGAGCGCAGCAACCGTATGAGGTCGGCGGATTTCGCAAAAAGGCCCTTTAGCGTTTTCACGTCTTTTTCTACTTTTTTCAATGACTTAGCTTCCTGCGCAAGTTCAAGAAGCGCTTGGGCGTAACGCGATGGCGCTTCCCCAGTAATGACATCAGAGTCTGACACTATATTCTGCCCGTTGGTTATGCTGACAAGCCTTATAACTTGCCGCGAAAACTTGCAAAAAGCGATCTGGCCTTATGGTCATTCCGCTTAACTCGCGCGGGCTTTAACATGGGTATTTTAAAAAGCCAAGTGAAGACAGAGTGCGACCTTTTAGCAGGCCCAACCCCGTCTGAGCCCCAGCCATAAGCCAAGGCACAGCGGCGCTGTGTTTTAGGGTGGATTCTAGTTTAAATCAGCTGACTAAAGTCTTAGAAAGTGCGGGGGTAAGGCTCTACATCGCGAACATAGTTGGGGGTGCTAGGATCAACAACAAAACTGACCATATCTTCGCTCTTAAGCATGTTGAGCACACCTATCTTGCGCAGAACAGTCCCCGCCCCCGCTTTGATGAATTTTTCCAGCGTTGTAGCGTTGCTCCAATTGGGCGAGCGTCCAAATTTTTGACGCAATACAGCATTTGTATACATAGCCGCGTTCTTTATGGAGCTTTCTGGCGTCGAGTATTCAGTCGTCACAGAAACACAATAAGACAGATTATCCACGCGATGAGGACGGTTTAGCGGCCATGTAACCATATCGCCTTCATGTAAGTCATAGACGCTTGCAGCCTCTTCCATACTCTCGTCATAAGGCAGGTAATCCTCTGTGACACGGTAAATCATAGCTTCATAATCTTTATCACTTAAAAATTCTTGCGTCTGCGGGAAGAGGATAACTTTCTTATGGCCACGAACATGCCATAGAATAGTCTCGGTTGCATCAAAATGCATAGGCACGCGCGCCGAAGGCGAGGAGATAAGAATACCGCCTCGCGCATGAAAGGGCTTTTGCCCCGTATGCATGGCAATCTCACCATACATTTGTTTTAAAACGGCTTCATATTCGGGGTGAATATTCATGGCTTTGCGCAAATTCATCCAGATAGAGCCTGCCTTGACGGCTGCAAGCAACGTCGCGCCGTCAACATCGCGCACATCGCCCGTTCTAAACTTATATTGAAACACTTGGTCATCAACTAATGTACACACATCAAGCTGATCCTTAGGGTGACGATTAAGCAAATCAATCAGAGCTTCATCTGAAAAAAGCCCTGTCCCAACAAGGTCATGTTTGACTTTAAACGTTTCTTTTTGAAACTTACTTGTGTGCTCGTCTGTCCAATTCTGTAAAATCATAGCTTAGCCCTTAAATTTTGAGGCAAGCCTATAATAATGCCCGTTGAAACCAAATCCCTTTCACGCATCGCGAGAAGTGCTGAAATAATTTCAACTCACTCAAAATTAAGGCCTCTTACATAAAACTTTGCGGGTCGATGTCGATGTGAAGCTTGTATTTACTCGGTATTTTCGCCTTTTTACGCCAAATTTGCATATATTTAGACAAATTGACCTTAGGCTCGCTCTGCACAAGGATGCGGCGGCGATATAGCCCTCTGAGGCGGCCAATGGGAGGCTCAGAGGGGCCTAAAATTTCAATTCCATCCGCGCGCGGGGCCAAGCTTACAAATTTCTTGGCCAGTCCTTCCGTTTTGTGCTGATCAGGGCCAGAAATGATGACCGCCGCTAACTTGCCAAAGGGCGGGAGCAAAAGCGCCTCGCGCAATCCTAATTCCGCCCCGATAAAGCGCTCACGGTCCCCTGCGGCCAGTGCTGCCAGCGCGTCGTGCTCTGGCTGATGGGTTTGAATAAGGGCATGTCCGGGTTTATCGGCGCGCCCTGCCCGCCCCGCAACTTGCACAAGTGTCTGATAAGTGCGCTCCCCTGCGCGCGGATCGCCGCCCGCCAGCGCCAAATCACCGTCCACAACGCCGACAAAGGTCAATTTCGGGAAGTTATGCCCCTTCACGACCATTTGCGTGCCGACAAGAATATCAATCTCTCCTTGCTCCATTCGCGCCATACGCGCGGCAATCTCGGCAGGATTACCCGCCGTATCCGATGAAAAAATCTCGATCTTGGCCCCTGGGAAGTGACGCGCGGCCTCTTCGGCGACCCGCTCCACGCCGGGGCCGACAGGCGTGAGCGTGTCTTCAGCCTTGCAGTCAGGACAGGCCTTGGGCTTTTTCATAGAGAATCCCGTCTGGTGACACATAACGCGCCCGCTCGCGCGGTGCTCAACCAGCCAGCTATCCGTATCAGGGGATTTAAGTTTTTCTCCGCAATTACGGCAAATTATCAAAGGCGCATAGCCGCGGCGGTTCAGATAGAGCATGGCCTGCTCCCCGCGCGCCAGCACCGCTTTGGCCGCCTCAATCAGGGGCGCTGAGATGTAGTCTCCTTTTTCTGGAGCATGATCTTTGAGGTCAACCAAATCAATTTCGGGCAAGGTAATCGCCCCTGGTCGCTCTGGCAAAATGATATGGGCATAGCGTCCCGTTCGGGCATTGACGAGGCTCTCTAGCGACGGAGTTGCAGAGGCTAAAATCACTGAATGCTTGGCAATGCTCGCGCGCACAACGGCCATGTCGCGGGCATTATAAATCACGCCTTCCTCTTGCTTATAGGAGGTATCATGTTCCTCATCGACAACAATCAGGCGCAGGTCTGGAAAGGGCAAATAAAGCGCTGAGCGCGCGCCGACAATTAATTGCGCGCGCCCTTGGGCGGCTTCCCTCCAAACGCGGCGGCGCATGGCATCGCCAAGCTGAGAATGCCACGGCGCAGGCGCAACCCCAAAGCGGGCTTCAAAACGCGACATCCCCGCTTGGGTGAGCGCAATTTCAGGTACTAAAACAAGGACTTGGCCTCCACTTTTTAAAGCTTCGGCCACCGCTTCAAAATAGACCTCGGTCTTGCCCGATCCCGTCACCCCGTCCAGCAAGCTGACATTGTAATCACGGCGCGCGACTTGGTGTATAAGCTCGGCTGCGGCCTGCTCTTGTGAGGGGGTTAGCGCCATGCCGCCATGCGCCGGATTAGGCACGCCGAAGGGCGCATCGACGGGTAAGCTTTGGGCGAGCATGCCGCCTGCTGCTGCAAAGCTTCTCACAATGCCTGCGCTCACGCCCGCGCGCTCGGCGATCTCTGACGCCCTTGCAGGGAAAGGGCCGCCTTTTTCCAAAATAGCATGGCGCGCCGCGCTCATCTTGGCGGGAAAGTTTCCGCTTGGTGAGAACTGCGTGACCAGCGTGCTGGGCTCAAGTGCCTTATAGCTTCGCATCACCATCCGCAGGACAAGGCCTTCGGAAACGCAGTTATACTTTGCCGTCCAGCGAATGAAAGACAGCATCTCAGGCGGGAGAGGGCGGGCGGCTTTGACCTGCGCCATGTCTTTAAGCTCGCGCGTGCCCTCATCACTCACAATTTCCATGACAACGCCCAGCTTCATTTGCTGACCTATAGGCGCATAGACAAAATCACCGCGCGCCGGATTAACGCCCGCAGGAATGCTGTAATCAAAGGAACCGGGTACATTTACCGGAAATAAAATTTGTGCATTTTGCGCAGCCATGATTCGTGATAGCAGAGACACGCAATAGAATCGTCCCTCTTTCGGAGCCCCACATGAAATTTTTTGTTGATAGTGCAGATTTAGCCGCCATTGAGGAGCTCGCCGATATCGGCCTTGTTGACGGCGTGACGACCAATCCGTCAATTATCGCCAAGTCTGGCCGTGACTTTAAAGAGGTCATTGCAGAGATTTGCAAGCTTACAGATGGCCATGTCAGCGCCGAAGTGGTCGCAACTGATGCGGAAGGCATGATCGAAGAAGGGCGCATATTGCGCAAAATCGCGAATAATGTCTGTGTTAAGCTCCCCCTCACTATGGACGGGCTTAAAGCCTGCAACACGCTCTCGCGCGAAAATGTGCCGACAAATGTCACGCTTTGCTTCTCGCCTAACCAAGCTTTGCTAGCCGCAAAATGCGGGGCGAGCTATATTTCGCCCTTTATTGGCCGTTTGGACGATATCACGCTAGACGGAATGGAGCTTATTTCCGATATCCGCCTGATTTATGACAATTACGGCTATGAGACGGAAATTTTGGCCGCCTCGATCCGCAATGCCAACCATGTCAAAGAATGTGCGCTCGTTGGTGCCGACGTGATGACCGCCCCGCCCGCCGTGATTAAAGGCCTCGCCAATCATGTCCTAACGGATAAAGGCCTCGCCGCCTTTCTTAAGGATTGGGAGACAACAGGCCAAAGCATCTAGTAAGAGCGATAAGTGAATAGAACTGATTAAGGCCGCCCTCGCCCTAGCGAAAGCGGCCCATAATTAATTCATAGCATTATTTTACGGCGGCGGCTAAGGCCTGATCCAGATCAGCTATAATGTCATCTATATGCTCAATACCCACACAGAGGCGAAGCATTTCGGGAGTCACGCCCGCCCCTTTTAGCTCCTCATCTGTTAGTTGCCTATGAGTGGTGGAGGCAGGGTGAGCGGCAAGCGATTTGGCATCGCCAATATTAACGAGGCGCTTGAAAATTTTAAGCTCATCATAAAATTTCACGCCAGCCTCAAAGCCGCCCTTTACGCCAAAAGAGAGCAGCGCCGAAGGCCGCCCGCCCGCATATTTTTTGGCAAGCTTGTAATATTTTGACTTTCTTAGGCCTGCATAATTGACCCATTCAACGCGCTTATCTTTTTCTAGAAACTTAGCCACAGCCATCGCATTTTCCGTATGGCGTTCCATGCGCAGCGCTAGAGTCTCAAGCCCTTGCAAAATCAAGAAGGCATTCATAGGCGAGAGCGCCGCGCCTGTATTACGCAGCGGCACAGTACGCGCCCGCCCGATAAAGGCGGCTGGCCCCAAGGCCTCCGTATAGACCACGCCGTGATAGGCAGGCTCAGGTTCATTGAGCATCGGGAAGCGCTCTTTATTAGCGACCCAATCAAACTTACCACTATCGACAATCATGCCGCCCAACGAGTTACCATGTCCGCCAATATATTTTGTTAGTGAGTGGACAACGATATCCGCGCCATATTCAATAGGCTTTGTGATGCAGGGTGTGGCCACCGTATTATCAACAATCAGCGGAACGCCGTGCTTATGGGCCACCTTGGCCAAGGCTTCCAGATCAATGACATTACCCGCAGGGTTGCCAATAGATTCGCAATAAACCGCCTTCGTATTCTCATCAATCAAGGCTTCTATCGCTGCCGCACTGTCATCTTTGGCAAAACGGCATTCTATGCCCTGTTTTGGGAACATATGGCGAAATAAGGTATATGTGCCGCCATAAAGCATGGGCGTGGTCACGATATTGCTGCCAGCCTCTGCAATTGTAAGGATGGCATATTGTATCGCGGCGCTGCCTGCGGCTACTGCAAGCCCTGCAATGCCGCCTTCCATTTCCGCCACGCGCTTTTCAAGCACATCGTTGGTCGGATTCATAATGCGGGTATAGATGTTTCCTGGAACCGCCAGATTGAATAAATCCGCACCATGCTGGGCGTTGTCAAACTCATAAGCGACGGTCTGATAAATGGGCACTGCGACCGACTTGGTCGTTGGATCCGTTTCATACCCTGCATGAATGCCTAATGTTGCGTCTTTCATGTATTACTCCCTGTTTTTTAGTACCTTACGATAGCTAGATTTATTTGCAAGATGGACAAATTTAACGAAATTTAAACCCTGTTTATGCATGGATATCGACAAGCATGGGGATATTTATGATATCGAAATTTACTACATTATTTTCAGCTGCCCTACTCACAACGGGGCTTTGTGCTTGCGCGAGCAATCCGATTAAAAATCCGCTCAATAAATCGGCAAGCCAGACGCAAACTTACTACCCGCAGACCCAAAGCCACACTGTACAAAAAGCAGAAGCCGCTATGGTTTGCGATAATGAAAACATGCGCAGCCGTGCCGCTGACAGAAACAGCAAGAACGACACCGCCCGCGTGTTAATCCTTGAAGAAGGCGGCCGCAGCCAAAACATTATTGCTGATGTACAAGTCAATTGCCGCGATTACTTCCAGAGCGCAAGCCAGAGCTATTCCCCAGCGCCAGAGGCCAACTATACACCCGCTACATATGAGGCTCCGCAGGCTCCAACAATGATTCGCCGCGCCCAGCCAGCACCTAAGCCTCAAGCCCAAAAAATTGACGCGGTCGCTCCAACAGATAGCGGCGCAGAAGGCTTTCTCTATAACGTCAGAAAAGGCGATACGCTCTATAATATAGCCCGCATTAATTGTACGAGTGTCAAGCACCTTACCGCGCTTAATAATCTTGATGATGCGACTTTGATTGACGTCGGTCAGGTTCTACACCTGCCGGCCACGCGCTGTAACTCAGGCGGCTAATCTAACCTAATAAGTCACAAAAAAGGCGCCTAAAAGGCGCCTTTTTTGTCTATTAAGCATTACAGCTAGACAGCTTTGAGGCGAGACGTTCCGCCCTTACGGCTAGACCCGTTAGCTGAGCTTGGCGTGCTTGTGCCGCCGCTACGGGAAATATCTGAGTTAATCATGGATTGCCCCACGCTAACGCCGCCAATGGCTGCATAGCGCTCAAGCTTTTGTTTTTGCACCTGATTAATTTTGCGCAGCGTATCAATATCTTCCATCGCCGCTGAGAATTTAGCATTGAGATCTTCATATTCAGACTTAGCGCGGGCTAAGGCACGAGCGCTACGCTCAACTTCATCCGCCTTGCCGCGGAAACGCTGCTCATTACGGTCATTACGCTCGCGCTCAGTTTCAAGCTTATTGCGCAATGTAACAATTTCTTCGTCAAAATGGGTCGACATATTATCTTTGATACGAAGCTGCGTATTCAGCTGCTCAATACGACTTTTCAGCGCAAGCGCTTCATCATCACGACGCTTAAGCGTATCGTCATTGACATTCTTTTGTGTCTTGAGATCATATTTAGCATTTTCAAGCGCGCCAGACGCTTCGAAGTATTTGGCTTTGACTTCGTTAAAGTCCAAACGCAGATTTTTAAGCTCGACCGCAGCCGTGTCGGCCTCTTTAGTCTTGCTTTCAAGACGCGCAGTTTGTTCTTCGACGCTTTTTTGTAGCTCCATAACGCGGTGATTTTGGGCTGAGAGATCTGCGGAGGTCTGGGCGACTTCATCTTGCAAATTTTGATTGGAAAGCTCTAATGCTAAGAGGCGCTCATCTTTTTGGTTGAGCTGGCCTGACAGGCTCTCAATTTCGCGTCCCTGCGTCACAAGCTTTTCGCGGTCGCCAACCTCACGATCCTTACGCTGCGAAATATCAGCCTTAGCAAGTTCAAATTGCTCGCGCATGTCATTATGCTGGCGCTCTATGCTCACTAGCTTGCTTTCTTGCTCCAGCGCCCAGCTTGTTTTTTGCTCAAGCTTCTTTTGCACATTGGCTAGGGTGCTGCGCAGTTCGCTATTATCTTTTTCAAGACGCTCAACATGGCGCAAGCCAGCTTCCATCTTTGAAATCGTCTTATTTAAACCTACCATGCGTTTAGCGGCTAATGTGTGCTGATCTGCTGTGGCTTTGAGCTCACCTACGATGGAGTCTACCGATGCTCGCGCTGATTTAATATCATCAGAGCTTGCCGTTTTCCCGGCAATAGAGGCCGAAGGTTTATAAACAGGCTTTAAATCCCCGGCTAAGGTCAAAGTTGATGGTTCTTTGTCACGCTTAAAGAAATTCATAAATTC